>NZ_CP191226.1:4100000-4266583 GCF_058566445.1 Bacillus sp. SD127
CAGGTCATAAGGGGCATGATGATTTGACGTCATCCCCACCTTCCTCCGGTTTGTCACCGGCAGTCACCTTAGAGTGCCCAACTGAATGCTGGCAACTAAGATCAAGGGTTGCGCTCGTTGCGGGACTTAACCCAACATCTCACGACACGAGCTGACGACAACCATGCACCACCTGTCACTCTGCCCCCGAAGGGGACGTCCTATCTCTAGGATTGTCAGAGGATGTCAAGACCTGGTAAGGTTCTTCGCGTTGCTTCGAATTAAACCACATGCTCCACCGCTTGTGCGGGCCCCCGTCAATTCCTTTGAGTTTCAGTCTTGCGACCGTACTCCCCAGGCGGAGTGCTTAATGCGTTAGCTGCAGCACTAAGGGGCGGAAACCCCCTAACACTTAGCACTCATCGTTTACGGCGTGGACTACCAGGGTATCTAATCCTGTTCGCTCCCCACGCTTTCGCTCCTCAGCGTCAGTTACAGACCAGAGAGTCGCCTTCGCCACTGGTGTTCCTCCACATCTCTACGCATTTCACCGCTACACGTGGAATTCCACTCTCCTCTTCTGCACTCAAGTTCCCCAGTTTCCAATGACCCTCCCCGGTTGAGCCGGGGGCTTTCACATCAGACTTAAGGAACCGCCTGCGAGCCCTTTACGCCCAATAATTCCGGACAACGCTTGCCACCTACGTATTACCGCGGCTGCTGGCACGTAGTTAGCCGTGGCTTTCTGGTTAAGTACCGTCAAGGTACCGCCCTATTCGAACGGTACTTGTTCTTCCCTAACAACAGAGCTTTACGATCCGAAAACCTTCATCACTCACGCGGCGTTGCTCCGTCAGACTTTCGTCCATTGCGGAAGATTCCCTACTGCTGCCTCCCGTAGGAGTCTGGGCCGTGTCTCAGTCCCAGTGTGGCCGATCACCCTCTCAGGTCGGCTACGCATCGTTGCCTTGGTGAGCCATTACCTCACCAACTAGCTAATGCGCCGCGGGTCCATCTGTAAGTGGTAGCCGAAGCCACCTTTTATGTTTGAACCATGCGGTTCAAACAAGCATCCGGTATTAGCCCCGGTTTCCCGGAGTTATCCCAGTCTTACAGGCAGGTTACCCACGTGTTACTCACCCGTCCGCCGCTAACATCAGGGAGCAAGCTCCCATCTGTCCGCTCGACTTGCATGTATTAGGCACGCCGCCAGCGTTCGTCCTGAGCCAGGATCAAACTCTCCGATAAAGTAGTTTGACTGACTACGCACATTGCTGTGCGATTTATATTAAAACTTGAATTAACAGGTACGTTTTGTCTTGTTTAGTTTTCAAAGATCATTTTGTTACCGCTTTGTTAAAGCAACTTTATTAGTATACAATGTCGCTTTTTCAAAGTCAACAACATTTTTTAAATCTTTTTTTGGTGGAGCCTAGCGGGATCGAACCGCTGACCTCCTGCGTGCAAAGCAGGCGCTCTCCCAGCTGAGCTAAGGCCCCGTAAAAATGGTCGGGAAGACAGGATTCGAACCTGCGACCCCATGGTCCCAAACCATGTGCTCTACCAAGCTGAGCTACTTCCCGATTTCCCATATTGATAAAATATATGGCGCGCCCGAGAGGAGTCGAACCCCTAACCTTTTGATCCGTAGTCAAACGCTCTATCCAATTGAGCTACGGGCGCATTTTCACTTGTATCAACATCCCGTTGGGATGAAAAAATGGAGCGGAAGACGGGATTCGAACCCGCGACCCCCACCTTGGCAAGGTGGTGTTCTACCACTGAACTACTTCCGCATATCGCAATAAAAAAAGCTTTCTCCTTTTTGAGAAACCTTGGTAAGAGTAATGCATTTAAATAAAGCTTCCAAGCGGGCTCGAACCGCTGACCTCTTCCTTACCATGGAAGTGCTCTACCTGCTGAGCTATGGAAGCAATGGCTCCGCAGGTAGGATTCGAACCTACGACCGATCGGTTAACAGCCGATAGCTCTACCACTGAGCTACTGCGGAATGATATAAGCTTCATAAACAAACATGGTAGAAATAGATAAAACTGCTTGGCGGCGTCCTACTCTCACAGGGGGAAACCCCCGACTACCATCGGCGCTGAAGAGCTTAACTTCCGTGTTCGGCATGGGAACGGGTGTGACCTCTTCGCTATCGCCACCAAACAATTGAGAGTGTTCTCTCAAAACTAGATAACAGGTGTGACATCATTAGAAATTAGGTTAAGTCCTCGATCGATTAGTATCTGTCAGCTCCATGTGTCGCCACACTTCCACCTCAGACCTATCAACCTGATCATCTTTCAGGGATCTTACTTCCTTGCGGAATGGGAAATCTCATCTTGAGGGGGGCTTCATGCTTAGATGCTTTCAGCACTTATCCCGTCCGCACATAGCTACCCAGCGATGCCCTTGGCAGAACAACTGGTACACCAGCGGTGCGTCCATCCCGGTCCTCTCGTACTAAGGACAGCTCCTCTCAAATTTCCTGCGCCCGCGACGGATAGGGACCGAACTGTCTCACGACGTTCTGAACCCAGCTCGCGTACCGCTTTAATGGGCGAACAGCCCAACCCTTGGGACCGACTACAGCCCCAGGATGCGATGAGCCGACATCGAGGTGCCAAACCTCCCCGTCGATGTGGACTCTTGGGGGAGATAAGCCTGTTATCCCCGGGGTAGCTTTTATCCGTTGAGCGATGGCCCTTCCATGCGGAACCACCGGATCACTAAGCCCGACTTTCGTCCCTGCTCGACTTGTAGGTCTCGCAGTCAAGCTCCCTTGTGCCTTTACACTCTGCGAATGATTTCCAACCATTCTGAGGGAACCTTTGGGCGCCTCCGTTACCTTTTAGGAGGCGACCGCCCCAGTCAAACTGCCCACCTGACACTGTCTCCCCGCCCGATAAGGGCGGCGGGTTAGAAGGTCAATACAGCCAGGGTAGTATCCCACCGATGCCTCCACCGAAGCTGGCGCTCCGGTTTCCAAGGCTCCTACCTATCCTGTACAAGCTGTACCAACATTCAATATCAGGCTGCAGTAAAGCTCCACGGGGTCTTTCCGTCCTGTCGCGGGTAACCTGCATCTTCACAGGTACTATAATTTCACCGAGTCTCTCGTTGAGACAGTGCCCAGATCGTTGCGCCTTTCGTGCGGGTCGGAACTTACCCGACAAGGAATTTCGCTACCTTAGGACCGTTATAGTTACGGCCGCCGTTTACTGGGGCTTCAATTCGCACCTTCGCTTACGCTAAGCGCTCCTCTTAACCTTCCAGCACCGGGCAGGCGTCAGCCCCTATACTTCGCCTTACGGCTTCGCAGAGACCTGTGTTTTTGCTAAACAGTCGCCTGGGCCTATTCACTGCGGCTCTCTCGGGCTTGCACCCTAACAGAGCACCCCTTCTCCCGAAGTTACGGGGTCATTTTGCCGAGTTCCTTAACGAGAGTTCTCTCGATCACCTTAGGATTCTCTCCTCGCCTACCTGTGTCGGTTTGCGGTACGGGCACCTCTCACCTCGCTAGAGGCTTTTCTTGGCAGTGTGGAATCAGGAACTTCGCTACTAAATTTCGCTCGCCATCACAGCTCAGCCTTATGGGAAACGGATTTGCCTATTTCCCAGCCTAACTGCTTGGACGCGGATATCCAATACCGCGCTTACCCTATCCTCCTGCGTCCCCCCATTGCTCAAATGGTGAGGAGGTGGTACAGGAATATCAACCTGTTGTCCATCGCCTACGCCTTTCGGCCTCGGCTTAGGTCCCGACTAACCCTGAGCGGACGAGCCTTCCTCAGGAAACCTTAGGCATTCGGTGGAGGGGATTCTCACCCCTCTTTCGCTACTCATACCGGCATTCTCACTTCTAAGCGCTCCACCAGTCCTTCCGGTCTGGCTTCACAGCCCTTAGAACGCTCTCCTACCACTGTTCGAAGAACAGTCCGCAGCTTCGGTGATACGTTTAGCCCCGGTACATTTTCGGCGCAGAGTCACTCGACCAGTGAGCTATTACGCACTCTTTAAATGGTGGCTGCTTCTAAGCCAACATCCTGGTTGTCTAAGCAACTCCACATCCTTTTCCACTTAACGTATACTTTGGGACCTTAGCTGGCGGTCTGGGCTGTTTCCCTTTCGACTACGGATCTTATCACTCGCAGTCTGACTCCCAAGGATAAGTCATTGGCATTCGGAGTTTGACTGAATTCGGTAACCCGGTAGGGGCCCCTAGTCCAATCAGTGCTCTACCTCCAAGACTCTTACCTTGAGGCTAGCCCTAAAGCTATTTCGGAGAGAACCAGCTATCTCCAGGTTCGATTGGCATTTCACCCCTACCCACACCTCATCCCCGCACTTTTCAACGTGCGTGGGTTCGGGCCTCCATTCAGTGTTACCTGAACTTCACCCTGGACATGGGTAGATCACCTGGTTTCGGGTCTACGACCACGTACTCATGCGCCCTATTCAGACTCGCTTTCGCTGCGGCTCCGCATCTTCTGCTTAACCTTGCACGGGATCGTAACTCGCCGGTTCATTCTACAAAAGGCACGCCATCACCCATTAACGGGCTCTGACTACTTGTAGGCACACGGTTTCAGGATCTCTTTCACTCCCCTTCCGGGGTGCTTTTCACCTTTCCCTCACGGTACTGGTTCACTATCGGTCACTAGGGAGTATTTAGCCTTGGGAGATGGTCCTCCCGGATTCCGACGGAATTTCACGTGTTCCGCCGTACTCAGGATCCACTCTGGAGAGAACGAAGTTTTGACTACAGGGCTGTTACCTCCTATGGCGGGCCTTTCCAGACCTCTTCATCTACCTCGTTCCTTTGTAACTCCGTATAGAGTGTCCTACAACCCCAAGAGGCAAGCCTCTTGGTTTGGGCTAATCCCGTTTCGCTCGCCGCTACTCAGGGAATCGCATTTGCTTTCTCTTCCTCCGGGTACTTAGATGTTTCAGTTCCCCGGGTCTGCCTTCTCATATCCTATGAATTCAGATATGGATACCACTCCATTACGAGTGGTGGGTTTCCCCATTCGGAAATCTCCGGATCAAAGCTTGCTTACAGCTCCCCGAAGCATATCGGTGTTCGTCCCGTCCTTCATCGGCTCCTAGTGCCAAGGCATCCACCGTGCGCCCTTTCTAACTTAACCGTTAAAAAGAATCACTATGTGATATCTTGTGTTACTAATTGAATGTGATGTCTACTGTTATCTAGTTTTCAAAGAACACGTTTCGAAGGAATGATCCTTCAAAACTAAACAAGACAGGGAACGTTCTGTTTATAAGACCCAAGGTCTTATATTCCGTAAATATCCTTAGAAAGGAGGTGATCCAGCCGCACCTTCCGATACGGCTACCTTGTTACGACTTCACCCCAATCATCTGTCCCACCTTCGGCGGCTGGCTCCATAAAGGTTACCTCACCGACTTCGGGTGTTACAAACTCTCGTGGTGTGACGGGCGGTGTGTACAAGGCCCGGGAACGTATTCACCGCGGCATGCTGATCCGCGATTACTAGCGATTCCAGCTTCACGCAGTCGAGTTGCAGACTGCGATCCGAACTGAGAACAGATTTGTGGGATTGGCTTAACCTCGCGGTTTCGCTGCCCTTTGTTCTGTCCATTGTAGCACGTGTGTAGCCCAGGTCATAAGGGGCATGATGATTTGACGTCATCCCCACCTTCCTCCGGTTTGTCACCGGCAGTCACCTTAGAGTGCCCAACTGAATGCTGGCAACTAAGATCAAGGGTTGCGCTCGTTGCGGGACTTAACCCAACATCTCACGACACGAGCTGACGACAACCATGCACCACCTGTCACTCTGCCCCCGAAGGGGACGTCCTATCTCTAGGATTGTCAGAGGATGTCAAGACCTGGTAAGGTTCTTCGCGTTGCTTCGAATTAAACCACATGCTCCACCGCTTGTGCGGGCCCCCGTCAATTCCTTTGAGTTTCAGTCTTGCGACCGTACTCCCCAGGCGGAGTGCTTAATGCGTTAGCTGCAGCACTAAGGGGCGGAAACCCCCTAACACTTAGCACTCATCGTTTACGGCGTGGACTACCAGGGTATCTAATCCTGTTCGCTCCCCACGCTTTCGCTCCTCAGCGTCAGTTACAGACCAGAGAGTCGCCTTCGCCACTGGTGTTCCTCCACATCTCTACGCATTTCACCGCTACACGTGGAATTCCACTCTCCTCTTCTGCACTCAAGTTCCCCAGTTTCCAATGACCCTCCCCGGTTGAGCCGGGGGCTTTCACATCAGACTTAAGGAACCGCCTGCGAGCCCTTTACGCCCAATAATTCCGGACAACGCTTGCCACCTACGTATTACCGCGGCTGCTGGCACGTAGTTAGCCGTGGCTTTCTGGTTAGGTACCGTCAAGGTACCGTCCTATTCGAACGGTACTTGTTCTTCCCTAACAACAGAGCTTTACGATCCGAAAACCTTCATCACTCACGCGGCGTTGCTCCGTCAGACTTTCGTCCATTGCGGAAGATTCCCTACTGCTGCCTCCCGTAGGAGTCTGGGCCGTGTCTCAGTCCCAGTGTGGCCGATCACCCTCTCAGGTCGGCTACGCATCGTTGCCTTGGTGAGCCATTACCTCACCAACTAGCTAATGCGCCGCGGGTCCATCTGTAAGTGGTAGCCGAAGCCACCTTTTATGTTTGAACCATGCGGTTCAAACAAGCATCCGGTATTAGCCCCGGTTTCCCGGAGTTATCCCAGTCTTACAGGCAGGTTACCCACGTGTTACTCACCCGTCCGCCGCTAACATCAGGGAGCAAGCTCCCATCTGTCCGCTCGACTTGCATGTATTAGGCACGCCGCCAGCGTTCGTCCTGAGCCAGGATCAAACTCTCCGATAAAGTAGTTTGACTGACTACGCACATCGCTGTGCGATTTATATTAAAACTTGAATTAACAGGTACGTTTTGTCTTGTTTAGTTTTCAAAGATCATTTATGCCGCTTAACGAAGCAGCTTTATTACTATAACATCCAGCTTCTTTTAAGTCAACACCTTTTTAAAAGGTTAATGAAGCTTTTATTTGTTGTCAGCTGTTCATCAGCGACGAATAATAATATAACACGGATATTATCAAATGGTCAATAACTAATTTAATCTGTTTTAAAGAGACTTTTTATCAGTTATATTCGTTTGGCCAGGCACATAAGATGTAACACAAGAAAGATGGACAAGATAAGGAGGCATCATCAGTGAATCACTTCTATGTGTGGCACATAAAACGCGTTAAACAATTTATCATTATACTTATCGCCGCATTTGCTGCAGCCAGCTTTTTTTATATCCAAAGAGCTGTCCCGCTCCCTGTGTTTTCGACTGACAGCGGACCGAAAGCCATTTATAAAGGAGAAACAGATTCAAAAGACATTGCTCTTACCTTTGATATCAGCTGGGGCGATGAGAAAGCCGAGCCTATTCTTAATACCCTGAAAACCAACGGCATCAAAAACGCGACGTTTTTTCTTTCCGCTTCTTGGGCCGAGCGCCACCCGGACACGGTGGCTCGCATTGTAAAGGACGGCCATCAAATAGGAAGTATGGGTTATGCTTATAAAAACTATGCCAATCTAGAGGATAGTGAAATAAAAAAGGACATTAACCGTGCGCGGACTGCCTTTGAAAAATTAGGAATCAAAGACATACGGCTCCTAAGACCTCCTACCGGTCAGTTCAATAAAAATGTCCTATCAATCGCAAAGCAGTATAACTATACAGTCGTTCACTATAGTGTGAACTCCCATGACTGGACGAATCCAGGCGTTGAAAAAATCGTCGATAATGTAAACCGTCAAGTTTCAGGAGGAGACATTATTCTTTTACACGCCTCAGACTCAGCTAAACAAACAGAAGAGGCCCTGCCTGAGATTATCCATCATATGAGAGAAAAAGGTTTAAAAAATGTCAATGTGGGAGATCTCATTGCAAACACAGATGCTAAATCCGCCGAAGTAAAATAAATTATTTCGCTGCAAACTTCGGCAGCATCAGCAATTGAAAAGCATTACACGCCATTAACGGAAAGAGCATTAAGTAAAGCCAGTCCTCATCATTTACTCTGAGCGCAGGAAACCATTCCAATGCAGTGATCACAACCATTAAAAATAAAGATGACACAAACGTTTTCTTTGAGGACTGCTTTTGTTTTATATAAGCGGTAAGCAAACCGAAGATCAATAAAAATAACGGCAGCCAAGCATAGCCAGCCATTGACTCTCCTCTATCTCCGAAAAATAAAAACCGCACGTACATTAAATCAAAAGCGACAAACAGGATGAAAAACAGCTGCAATAAATTCCATAATGATGAAGATCTTAATATTTCGAGTGCAAACCGGTGAACTGTTAAAAACACGAAAAAACCCATTTGACTGATGACACTAAAAATCATGCCGACACCGATAAACCAAAATAAAACAGAGAAAATCTGGCCCGCTTCAAAATTCAGAAACAGCTCCTTATATCCCCCCCATTTTAAAGCAAAACCCACAACACTTGTGACAACCGCTCCGACAGCTAAAATAGAAAAGAAAAAACGAACTAAGCCACGGCTTTTCATTTCTTTATTCAACCCCTCAAAAATCGCAGATCGCGATATTTTGTTATGTATAATTCCAACCGGATGAATCATATTAAAAGTAAGATAAGTATGTGAAAGGAGCTTAAGCATGTCAAAAGCCAAAACGCTATTGATGGGCTGTTTTTTGATATTATCTGTAACAGCTTGCGCTCCAAAAGACCAAGCAGCGGATATGGATTATGATCAGACCAAAAAAATGGTTGTTGATATATTAAAAACAGATGATGGAAAGAAAGCAATTAAGGAATTATTAAACGATGATGCGATGAATGAAGCACTGGTGATTGATCAGGATGCCATTAAAGGAACAATAGAAAAAACACTCACCTCTAAAAAAGGTGCGGATTTTTGGAAAAACATCTTTGAAGACACTGAATTTGCGGAAAGCTTTGCTAAAACCCTTCAAACAGAGCATGAAAAAGTAATTAAAAAGCTGATGAAGGATCCGGATTACCAGAAAATGCTGATGAGTGTTATGCAGGACCCGGGAATGAATAAAAAATACAGCGAACTGGCAAAAAGCCAAGAATTCCGCAGTTATTTAGAACAAGTAATTACCGAGACACTTTCTAGTCCGCTTTACAAAAAACAGTTCGAAGATGAGCTGAAAAAAGCAGCAGCAGAAACCGCTAAAGAAGGTGAGTAAAGGGAAGCCGGGATCAAAAAATCCCGGTTCGCCTTTTTATATTTGCACTTCCATTTTTTCAACGACTTTTTTTGCAATGTCATGATATATTTCACCGATTGAATGGCTTTCGTCATAAACAGACGGAGCAAATTGGTCTTTATCCCAATCAGGCTGTTTTAACGGTATTCTGCCGAGCAAAGGCACTTTAAGCTCCTCAGCAAGTTTATCTCCGCCGCCTTTGCCAAAGACATATTCTCTTTCCCCGGTCTTTGCACTTTCATAATAAGCCATGTTCTCTATGACGCCAACGACCTCATGATCTGTTTTAATAGCCATAGACCCTGCTCTGGCCGCAACAAAGGCTGCAGTCGGGTGCGGCGTTGATACGATAATTTCTTTACTGCTCGGAAGCATCGTATGTACATCAAGTGCGACGTCCCCTGTTCCAGGCGGAAGATCGAGAACGATATAGTCTACTTCTCCCCATTCTACTTCGTGGAAAAAGTTGTTGAGCATCTTGCCCAGCATTGGCCCTCTCCAGACGACAGGAGCATTTTCTTCAACGAAGAAACCCATCGACATGACCTTTACACCGAAGCGTTCAACAGGAAGCAGTTTGTCTCCTTCAATTGTTGGACGCACTGTAATGCCCATCATATCCGGCACACTAAAGCCGTAGATATCCGCGTCAATTAAACCGACCTTTTTCCCAAGCCGAGCCAGAGAAATAGCAAGGTTCACTGACACAGTTGATTTGCCTACTCCGCCTTTTCCGCTCGCTACAGCAAGGAAAACCGGCGGGTTATCCATATTTAACAATGTTTTGTTCTCTGTTGACGGCGCCCGAAATTTCGCAACTGTTTCTTCAGGCAGCTCTTCAAATCGAAGGCCTACCGTCTCAGCGCCTGCCCCTTTTAAGACATTTACGATTTCTTGCTGAACCTGCATTTGTTCTGCTGTTCCGGTTTTTGCAAGAGCCACTTTTACACTGACATGCCGTTTTTCAGGCTTTATTTTTACTTCCTTAACGGCATCCAATTCTCCCAGAGGTCTTTGAAGAAAAGGTTCGCGCATTTCACCGACTAGTTTTCTTACTTCATCTTCTCTTATCATCGAACCTCACCCTTTTGTGTATTCGTTTACAAACATTATTATATCATACATAAACAGCAGGTGTCTTTTGCTTAGAACCATGAGAAAACCCTCCTTTACTCCGGAGGGTCGCCTTTTTCTGTAATGTATCTCAATATTCCTTTATATATGGAAGATGCCACTTTGTCCTGATATTTCGGTTTCCCCAGCATCTTTGCTTCTCCAGGATTGGATAAAAAACCGACTTCCACAAGCGCACCTGGTTTTGTGACGTTTTGCATTAAGTAAATACCATGAATTCTCTTTGCTTTTCGGGTTGTATTCTCCAGGTTTGTTCTCAACTCATCCTGAATGTATTTTGCAATTTTCTCGTTTTCCTCGTATTTTCCGTAATAAAAGCTTTGGGCTCCGCTCCATTTTTGTGACGGGATCGCATTAAGATGAATGCTAAGGTAGAGCTCAGCCTCTGAATTGTTAATTAAGTTCACTCGCTGTCTTAAGTCTTCCGCTTTTCGTTTACTATAGCCTCTTGTCCCTTCAGGAGCTAGATCGGTGTCACTTTCTCTAGTCATAATCACTAAGGCCCCTTGTTCCTGAAGATAATCCCTGACTCTGAAAGCCACTTCCAGAGTTATATCCTTCTCTAACAGCTTGCCGCCCACTGCCCCTCCATCAGGCCCGCCATGACCTGGATCAAGATAAATAATTTTCCCGCTCAAAGGCAGACTCCACGGATTCCAAGAATCGTTATTGCTGAATTGATACTTGAATAGAAACAGTAATACGATGAAGCCTAGCATAAAACTGAGCCATTTAAGCTTTTTCCTCATCCCTTCCCCTCCCGCTTGTCCGTTATTACATAAGTATGGGACAGGGTCGGGAAATATGATTAACGCATGCGAAGCTTACATTGTTTTTCTCTTTGGACAAACCCTTCTGTCCACCAGTCTTTGATGAATTTTCGTGCAGCTTCATAAACTGTGTTTTTATCAAACGTTGCGTATTGCTCATGTGTCCAATGATAAAGGTATTCAAAAAACTCCATACGAAGCTCTTCTTCTTCCCTTGCAGAGCGGGCACTAACACTTTGCATAGATTCTCCATAATACCCGAAAACCCCGAAACGCCCGCCTAACAAATAAGCTTCTATCGCAAAATCAATACAGCCTTCACTAATAACGTCCCTTTCATCCTGCAAAAATGGAAATAATGGAGTAAGACATGCCTTTACAGACTGAATGATTTGTCTAAGTGAGAGTTCTTTGAGCAAGTTTTTTTCTAATTCAAAATCCTTTTGGCGTTTCACATCCATAAAAGACAGTACCTCTGCCATACAAATTCACTCTCCTTTTACCGATTATTTTGAGGTTTGGGAGGTGAAACCATGCCCAAATTCGGTTGGAAATTCGCCCAAATGAAGGTGTCGATAACTTGAACATATTAAAAAGAGTGTAAAAAAAGCAGCTTTCCGCGGGGTGGGGAACGTATGTTTGTTCACAAAAGCAGAGGCAGCACAATAATAAAAGGCAGCTCCCTCTAATAGGTCGCTGCCTTCATACTTTAATGCTTCTTGTTGCAGAATATGTATTAATGTATTGATCCAATACAAAACCGCCTTTATCTTCATAAAAACCAGTGACAATAAAACCGGCATCGAGCTGTCCCTTAATTTGGTCTTCTAAGGAATGCCCGAATTCCAGAGCTTCATTATTTTCAATCAGGTTTTTCACCTTATGTTTTGGAAGATCTTCTGAGTCGGCGTATGGAATAGAGTGCTTTACTTTTAAAACGCCCTGCTCTTCTAATTCAATGTCAAACAGAAAAACAACTGGATTAACAAATCCTGAAATTAAAACGCCATTTCTTTTCAGCACGCGGTGCGCCTCTTTCCAAACCGGCAGGATATCTTCAACAAAAACATTGGCAACTGGATGTACGATGAAATCAAATGATTCATCTTCAAATTGACTGAGATCATCCATACTTCCTTTCACGGTGCGTATGGTCAAGCCGTCGCGATCAGCAACCATTCTGTCCTGTCCCAGCTGCTGTTCTGAGTTATCTAAGACGGTGACATCCGCTCCGGCTGCCGCTAAAACCGGGGCCTGCTGTCCGCCTCCTGAAGCCAAACAAAGCACCTTCAAGCCTTTTACAGGAGGAAACCAATCCTTTGGCACATTTTTAATAGGTGTTAACCTTATATCCCAATTCCCTTTTTTCGCTTGTTCAATGACATGCCGCTCTACAGCAACAGTCCATTCATTGCCTGTCTCTACTTTTTGATCCCAGGCTTTGCTATTATGATCTACTAACGCATTCATGAATCGTTCTCCTTACTTTAATGTTTAGAGTATAACAAATATTTCTAGATTGATACCGCTTTCCCTTTGCATATTCGGAAAAAAATTCATAAAACCGCAATAAATTAACAAAGGAGATATGTGATTTTATTGCTAGTGATTATAATATCACTTTTTCAAATCAAATTAATGACAAAGCACTTGATGCCGGCATTACGCTTTTCATTGCCCTATGGCATTTGAACACTTATGTAAGACTCACTTCAGCACTAGACGTTTCTTTCTGCGATGCGAATTGGTATTTGAACGGTTCCGTGTTTCCAAAAACGAGTTGAAAATCCTTCAATTTGTGATAACAAACCATTTTAGCGAATAAATGCGTATGCCATTTGCAAAGGACGTTTGAATGGAGCACGCAGATGCGCTCTATTTATCTAGATGCAGATACACCAGTCATAGAATAGCATGCGCTTGAATTTACAGGGGCTCAAGATAGATCATTGAAGCATTGAATTGAAAGGTGACATATTTTGTGCTGGAGCGGAGGTTAAACTATTCGAAACCTTGTGAGAAAGACCGGCATTTAAAGACGATCGTTTTATAAAGCAAAAAAAGGATGCCTGTTTAATCGCTTCTGCTTTAATTCTTAAAAGAAAATAAAAAAAGCCCCCAACCCATGGTTGAGAGCTTTGAAACGTAAAATTAACGTTTTGAGAACTGAGGTGCACGACGAGCGCCTTTAAGACCGTATTTTTTACGTTCTTTCATACGAGCGTCACGAGTCAGAAGACCTGCACGTTTAAGTGTTGCACGGTATTCTGGATCTGCTTCAAGCAAAGCACGAGCGATACCATGACGGATTGCTCCAGCTTGACCAGATAAGCCGCCTCCATGTACGTTTACTAAAACATCATAAGTGCCAGCTGTTTCAGTCAAAGTTAATGGTTGTTTGATATCTTCGATTAGAGCTGGAGATGGGATGTGCTCGCTGATTTCACGATTATTAACGACGATACGACCTTCTCCTGGAACTAAGCGCACACGCGCTACAGAGCTTTTACGACGGCCAGTACCGTAATATTGAACCTGTGCCAAATTGGTAACCTCCTTTTTAATTAACCGCGAAGTTCGTAAACTTCAGGTTTTTGTGCTTCATGTGGATGCTCAGAACCACGGTATACGTTCAATTTTTTGAACATTTGACGACCTAGAGAACCTTTTGGAAGCATGCCTTTGATAGCAAGCTCAAGCATTTTCTCAGGGTAGTTTGTACGCATTTCAAGAGCAGTTCTTGATTTTAATCCGCCTGGATGTTGAGTGTGACGGTAGTAGATTTTGTCAGTTAACTTTTTACCAGTTAACTCGATTTTTTCAGCGTTGATGATGATCACATGATCTCCAGTATCAACGTGTGGTGTGTAAGTTGGTTTGTGTTTTCCGCGAAGGATAGCTGCAACTTCTGAAGAAAGACGACCTAAAGTCTTGCCAGCAGCATCAACAACTAACCACTTGCGTTCAATAGTACTTGCGTTAGCCATAGGTGTTGTACGCATTGAATTTCCCTCCTAAATGATCTGTCATTTTCAATAAACTTCGATTACGTTCTATTTCACAACACAATAAGTTCCGGGGCTTATCGTGGGGTTGAAATACATACCATATGATATCTTATAACTTTATGCAGACTCTGTCAAGAAAATATTATACACCTGGTTTAGTTGTCATAGTAAACGTTCCATAAGTACAGTCCGTGTCCCGGTGCTGTGCGCCCTGCTGCTTCGCGGTCCTTCGCTTCCAGCATGGATTTCACATCATCAGGAGAAATTTTTCCAATACCTGCATCCAGCAAAGTACCTGCAATAATTCTGACCATATTATATAGGAAACCGCTGCCTGTGATCCGCATTTGCAGGCCGTCATCAGTCTCAGTCCAATCGAGTTCGTAAATCGTTCTCACTTTGTCCTGCACTTCCGTTTTAGCCGCACAAAAGCTTGTAAAATCATGTGTTCCTACAAGATGCTTTGCCGCTTCTCTCATGTTCTGCACATTGAGGCGATATGAAAAATGGTAAGCGTAATGCCGTTTAAATACGTCCGGGTGTTTCTCCGTGTATACAAAGTAGCGATATTCCTTTTTAACTGCGCTAAATCGTGCATGGAACCCATCATCCGCAATTTCTGCCGTTTTGACTGCAATATCATCCGGAAGCAGTGCATTTAAAGCATATGGCCATCTCTCAGCCGGAATAGAGAGCGGTGTATCAAAATGAATCACCTGTCCGGCTGCATGAACCCCGCTGTCCGTCCTTCCAGAGGAAACGACCGGGATTCTGTCTTTTGACTTATGCAGGACAGCCAGCGCCTTCTCCAGCTCATCCTGAACCGTTCTTTTACCCGGCTGTACTTGATATCCTTTAAACAAATGTCCGTCATAAGAAATCGTGCATTTCAGTCTCATAAAGCACCTCTAAGCCCTTAAGAAAAATAACAGAGCAGCCAATATGAACAAGCTGACGATGACAGAAGTATCCTTTGCCGTCCATACAAGCTTTCTGTATTTAGTGCGTCCCTCTCCGCCTTGATAGCCTCTTGCTTCCATTGCAACCGCAAGCTCTTCAGCACGCTTAAACGCACTGACAAAGAGTGGGACTAGCAGCGGCACAATTGCCTTCACTCTGTCTTTAAGCGGTCCGCTTGTAAAATCAACGCCTCTCGCCATCTGAGCCTTCATAATCTTATCTGTCTCCTCCATCAAGGTTGGGATAAACCGTAAAGAGATCGACATCATAAGAGCCAGCTCATGAACAGGAAGCTTCAATTTTTTAAATGGGTTGAGCAGCTGTTCCATCCCATCGGTAATCTCAATAGGTGTTGTTGTCAGCGTTAATAGAGTTGTCATTAAAATCAGATAGACGAACCTAAGGGAAATGAAGATCCCTTGTACCAAACCGCCCTCATAGATCTTGAAAAAGCCAAGTTCAAAAATGATCGGCCCTTCATGTGTCATGATAATATGAAGCAGGAACGTAAAAAGAACAATCCAAATGATCGGCTTTAGCCCTTTCATCAAAAAGGAAAAAGGAACTCTTGTTAAGGAAACAACGCCTGCTGTAAATAAACCAACCACCGCATATGTCTGCACATTATTGGCCAGGAAAACGATACAGACAAACAAAAAGATCGTAACCAATTTTGTTCTTGGATCAAGCCGGTGCACAAGCGAAGAACCCGGCACATACTTGCCGATAATCATGCTGTCCATCATAAGGTTTTTCCCCCCTGAAAAAGAGCACGGATTTCAGCAGCGGCATCTTCTATTGTGAGCAGAGGTTCTTTAAATTTGATACCAAGTGCGGCTTCCAGCTGTCTTTGGAATTTAATCGTTTCCGGAAGGTCCAGCCCCCAGCCGGCCATTTCTTCCCCTTTTAAGAACAAGTCTCGCGGACTGCCTGATGCCTGGATAGTTCCTTTATGCATCACGATCATTTCATCAGCATAGGCAGCCGCATCCTCCATGCTGTGGGTGACAAGAATTGTCGTCAGGTTTCCCCGTTGGTGGAGCTCATAAAACATGTCCATGATCTCTTTTCGCCCTCTTGGATCCAGCCCTGCTGTCGGCTCATCGAGAACAAGCACTTCAGGATCCATCGCAAGCACCCCGGCAATTGCAACCCTGCGCATTTGTCCTCCGCTTAATTCAAAAGGTGATCTGTCCAGAAGCTCTTCAGATAAACCTACAAGCTTCAGCATCTCTCTCGCTTTTTGTTCAGCGTCTTCCTTTTTCACACCAAAGTTCATCGGTCCAAATGAAATATCTTTAAGAACTGTTTCTTCGAATAATTGATGTTCGGGGAATTGGAAAACGATTCCGACTTTTTTTCGGAGGGATTTAAGCTCTTTATTCTTTTTTCCTGCCTGTATAACAGTACTGCCTAATGAAATATGCCCCTTTGTAGGCTTCAGGAGACCATTCAGGTGCTGAAGAAGAGTGGACTTACCGGAGCCTGTATGCCCTATTACGGCCACATAGCTGCCTTCCTTAATCGATGCATTGATATCATACAGGGCAAGGCGCTCAAACGGCGTCTTTATCTGATAGCGATGCTCTACATCTTTGATTGTAATGTCCATAGCTCGTTCACCAGCCCTTCCTGAGTCAAATGATTTTCTTCCAAAGCCAGTCCATTTTCTCTTAAGAGCTGGCTGAGCTGGAATGAGAAGGGTAAATCAAGCCCGATTCGAACAAGTTCCTTATTCAATTTAAAAATTTCTTCAGGCGTACCCTCGGCATATTTCTTACCGCCATTCATGACAATGATTCTGTCAGCTTTTGCTGCCTCATTCAGATCATGTGTAATCGAGATGACAGTTGCCATGCCTTGCTCTTTTAAATGTCTTACCGTTTCAAGCACTTCTTCTCGCCCGATCGGGTCAAGCATGGATGTTGCTTCATCTAAGATAATAATATCAGGACGTGCGGCAATAATCCCTGCTATCGCAACTCTCTGCTTTTGGCCTCCGGAGAGATGGTGCGGCTCTTGATCAAGAAAATCCTGCATGTTGACCTGTTTGACAGCCCAATCTACTCTCTCAATCATTTCTTCCCGCGGTACACCATTGTTTTCTAAACCAAAAGCCACATCATCGCGAACTGTCGTTCCGACAAATTGGTTATCCGGATTTTGAAAGACCATTCCAATCTTCTTACGCACTTCCCACACTGACTCCTCTGTCAGTTGAATTCCAGCAACCTTTATGTCGCCTGATTCAGGAAGGATTAAACCATTCAATGCCCGGGCCAGTGTTGATTTCCCTGAACCGTTATGACCTACAATTGCAAGCCATTCACCCTCATACACCTGCAGGGAGACGCCATCTAGTGCTCGTCTTTCTGCGTCTTTCCGATATCGAAAAACGATATCCTCTACCGATATCAACTGATTTTGATTCACGGACAACCGGCCTCCTCTCAGCTCATACTCTGCTTGTCTCTCTATTGAAAAAGTTGCAGTATCTAAAAAAAGGGCATAGATCCAGTTAGAAACTGTCCCGCCCTTCTTTAGATACACAAAAATATGTGATTAAACCAATTCGATAATTGCCATTGGTGCTCCGTCACCACGGCGAGGACCAAGCTTCATAATACGTGTGTATCCACCTTGGCGCTCCTCGTAACGAGTTGCAATGTCAGAGAATAATTTTTGAAGTGCATCTTGGTTATTTTCTTCGTTAGCAACCTCGTTGCGGATGTATGCAGCAGCTTGACGGCGAGCGTGAAGATCACCGCGTTTGCCAAGCGTGATCATTTTTTCAACTACAGAGCGAAGTTCTTTCGCACGTGTTTCAGTTGTTTCGATTCTTTCGTTGATGATCAAATCAGTTGTAAGATCACGAAGCATAGCCTTACGCTGTGCACTCGTACGTCCTAGTTTTCTGTATGACATGTGATGTCCCCTCCTTTATTGGAATGCTTTTTCTGAATTATAAACACACGAAAATCCTAGTTCACAAGGGAAACTAGTCAATCGTCTTTGCGAAGTCCGAGTCCAAGTTCTTCTAGTTTCGCTTTCACTTCTTCAAGTGATTTACGTCCTAGATTACGAACTTTCATCATATCTTCTTCCGTCTTGTTCGCAAGCTCTTGAACCGTGTTGATACCCGCACGCTTTAAGCAGTTGTAAGAACGAACAGAAAGATCCAATTCTTCAATCGTCATTTCAAGAACTTTCTCTTTTTGATCTTCTTCTTTTTCAACCATGATTTCAGCATGCTGAGCTTCGTCAGTTAAACCAACGAATATATTAAGGTGTTCAGTTAAAATCTTTGAACCAAGCGCAATCGCTTCTTTAGGTCCAGTGCTTCCATCAGTCCAAACATCAAGTGTAAGTTTGTCATAGTTTGCAACCTGGCCTACACGAGTGTTCTCTACTTGATAAGATACACGAGAAACTGGCGTATAGATTGAATCGATCGGAATCACGCCGATAGGCTGATCGTCTCTTTTGTTTGCGTCAGCAGGCGTATACCCACGTCCTCTTTGAGCAGTAAGGCGAACTCGGAAACTCGCATTCTCACCAAGAGTCGCGATATGGAGATCAGGATTTAAGATCTCTACATCACTATCGTGTGTAATATCAGCTGCTGTTACAGTTCCATCACCCTGTACATCAATTTCTAGCGTCTTCTCTTCATCAGAGTAGATTTTCAATGCAAGCTTTTTAATGTTTAAGATAATCGTTGTAACATCTTCCACAACGCCTTCAATTGTCGAGAATTCGTGCAGTACACCATCTATCTGGATTGATGTTACAGCGGCACCAGGGAGTGAGGATAAGAGGATACGACGTAAGGAGTTACCCAGAGTTGTACCATATCCACGCTCAAGTGGCTCTACGACAAACTTACCAAATTTGGCATCGTCGCTGATTTCAACCGTTTCGATTTTTGGTTTTTCAATCTCGATCATTACTTAAAACCCTCCTTCAAAACGTCGAAACCTCGAATAGAATCATATGAGATTCCATCCGAAATTCCCCATTGTTTAGTCCCGTATGTGCTCAGGCAACGAGTCGGTGCATTCGTTTAATAAATAACTGTATCATAACCCATTATTGACAGGGACACAAAATCTATACAAACAAATTACACGCGGCGACGTTTTGGTGGACGGCATCCGTTATGAGGAACAGGAGTTACGTCTCTGATAGCAGTGACTTCTAATCCAGCAGCTTGAAGCGCACGGATAGCAGCTTCACGACCTGAACCAGGGCCTTTTACAGTAACCTCAAGAGTTTTAAGTCCATGTTCGATTGAACCTTTAGCAGCTGTTTCTGCAGCCATTTGTGCAGCAAAAGGAGTAGATTTACGAGAACCTCTGAATCCTAGAGCTCCGGCACTAGACCAAGAAAGAGCATTACCATGAGTGTCAGTGATCGTAACGATCGTGTTATTGAAAGTTGAACGAATATGAGCAATTCCAGACTCAATATTCTTTTTCACGCGACGTTTACGCGTGTTAGATTTACGAGCAGCAGCCATTGTTTAGGTACCTCCCTTACTTATTTTTTCTTGTTAGCTACAGTACGACGCGGACCTTTACGAGTACGCGCATTGTTTTTAGAGTTTTGTCCGCGAACAGGCAAACCTCTGCGATGACGGATTCCGCGGTAGCTTCCGATTTCGATCAGACGCTTAATGTTAAGAGAAACTTCACGGCGAAGGTCACCTTCTACTTTCAGTTTGTCAATAACATCACGGATTTTACCAAGTTCTTCTTCAGTAAGATCACGCACACGAGTATCTTCTGAAACACCAGCCTCTTTCAAGACTTGCTGAGCCGTTGTGCGGCCAATTCCGAAGACATATGTTAAAGAAATAACAACACGTTTGTCACGTGGGATATCTACACCAGCAATACGAGCCATTCTCTGGGCACCTCCTTATAAATTATCCTTGTTTTTGTTTATGCTTTGGATTTTCACAGATCACCATTACTTTTCCTTTTCTGCGAATAACTTTACATTTTTCGCAGATTGGTTTAACTGATGGTCTCACTTTCATGTGTTTCCAACCTCCTTCAGTTTCCGGAGTGCTTTATTTGTAACGGTACGTAATCCTGCCACGAGTTAAGTCATATGGAGATAATTCTACCGTAACTTTGTCTCCAGGTAAAATGCGAATGAAGTGCATGCGGATTTTACCAGATACGTGAGCCAAAACAGTGTGTCCATTTTCGAGTTCAACTTTGAACATCGCGTTTGGCAATGTTTCGACTATCGTACCTTCCACTTCAATTACATCGTCTTTCGCCATTCAAGTGTTCTCCCTTCTTCAAATCAGTAACTTGCTTTCTGACAAATTTCAAAAGAGAAAATCTCAGTTTTCCGTTTGTCACACGCCCTGTTTCGTTTATACTGTTCTGAACTTCCGGAGATACGCAATCATAAAGGGTTAAATGATTGATATTCTATTTCTTAGGAGAATGAAATGTACGCTTTTCTCCGTCTGCTATTAGTACATGATGATTACAATTCCACCGACAACGGCAAGATGAATTCGTTCCTGCCAATGTTAAACCGAACCTTCTGCCCTATCAAGCCGGAAAAACATCTGCCTTCGGAATGATGTCATCATCTAGACTTTTGTCAGTATATCAAAACCCGTTTCCGTAATCGCAATTGTATGTTCAAAATGAGCACACTTTTTCCCATCTACCGTTACAACCGTCCAGTTATCAGCCAAAGTTTTCACATAGCGGCTGCCAGCGTTCACCATAGGTTCAATAGCGAGAACCATGCCAGGTTTAAGCCGTGGTCCTTTGTTGGGCGGACCGTAATGAGGAATTTGCGGGTCCTCATGCAAGTCTTGACCAACACCATGTCCGACATACTCCCTAACAACTGAAAACTGCTCATTTTCGACATACGTTTGTATTGCGTGGGAAATATTCGACAAACGTTCACCTGGTTTTGCTTCCTGCAAGCCTTTATATAAAGATTCCTCTGTCACTTCCAGAAGTTTTTTATCATCATCACTGATGTTTCCTACCGGATATGTCCATGCAGAGTCACCATGATAACCATTTAATTTAGCACCGATATCAATACTGATGATGTCACCGTCACGCAGCACCCTGCTGCCAGGAATGCCGTGAACGAGCTCTTCATTCACTGATACGCAAATGCTCCCGCGAAACCCATTATAACCCTTAAAAGATGGGATTGCACCCTGCTTCTTAATAAAACGTTCGGCAATTTGATCCAATTCTTTTGTCGAGATTCCTGGTTTAATGTGCTTTTTTAACTCTTCGTGAGTCAAAGCCACGATTCGCCCTGCTTCCCGCATGATACCAAGTTCACGTGGGGTTTTACAGATAATCATTTTTTTAATCCTCCAAGAAGATCCTTCACATCTGCATAAACATCTTGAATGTCCTGCTGGCCATTCACGTTTACAAGATAACCTTTCTCAGAATAGAAATCGAGTAAAGGCTGAGTCTGCTTCATGTTTACCTCAAGCCGTTTAGAGACTGTTTCCTCATTATCATCTGCCCGTTGATAGAGTTCGCCTCCGTCTTTATCACAAACACCCGGCGTTTTCGGCGGATTAAAGACTAAATGATAGGTTGTGCCGCAAACACTGCAAATTCTGCGTCCAGTCAGACGTTCCATTAAAGAATCTTTATCAACTTTAATGTTAATGACATAATCAATCGGCTTGCCGTATTCTTCAAGAATTTCTTCAAGAGCTTCGGCTTGAGCGACTGTTCGCGGAAATCCGTCCAGAAGAAAACCTCTTTCACAATCATCTTTGCCAAGTCTTTCTTTGACAATTCCAATTGTGACTTCATCAGGTACGAGCTCTCCCTTATCAATATAAGATTTTGCTTCGAGTCCGAGTGATGTTTCCTCTTTCATAGCAGCACGGAACATATCTCCTGTTGAGATGTGAGGTATTCCATAATCCTCAACAATTCGTTCGCCCTGTGTACCTTTACCGGCACCAGGAAGCCCCATTAAGACTAAGTTCATTCGGATTTCCCCCGTCCTCTCTTAATTAAGAGGGAATGGATAAATCCATTTCCTCTAGTTTTTCATAAATCCACGGTAGTTTCGTTTCACCAACTGGCTTTCTAGTTGTTTCATTGTCTCCAAGGCTACCCCGACAACAATTAACAAAGATGTTCCGCCAATTTGTGCACTTTGAGGCAATCCAGCGAATTGAATGAAAAAGATAGGAAGAATGGAAATCACGGCTAAGAATAAAGCACCCACAAACGTAAGTCGATACAAAATGCTCGTAATTCTATCTTGAGTCATTTTCCCTGGACGAACCCCCGGGATATAGCCACCCTGTTTTTTAAGGTTATCAGCCATTTGTTCAGGATTAACCTGGACAAAAGCATAAAAGTACGTAAAGGCAATAATTAACGCAACATATATAGTCATCCCCACCGGATGTGTATTGTCAAAGTTGGCTTGAATCCACTTTGTCACATCGTTTGTTCCAAAGAATGACGCGATCGTACGCGGTGTTATTAAAAACGCAACCGCAAAGATTACTGGAATAACACCGGCAGGATTCACTTTCAATGGAAGGTGAGTAGACTGACCTCCGCCAGCAGGTGAACGACCTGTGCCTTTAGCATATTGAATCGCAATTTTCCGTACAGCTTGCTGAATGAAAATAACTCCAACAATAACTGCTAAAATCGCAATCACAAGAAGAGCGACTTTCACAATATGAATAAACAGCTGATCGTTGCTGCCGACAAATTGAGTCTCATATATTTGTCCAACCGTTTTCGGAATACTAGACACAATCCCCGCGAAGATAATGATCGATATTCCGTTGCCTACTCCATGAGATGTGATTTGTTCTCCAAGCCACATTAAAAAGGCAGTTCCGCCAGTGAGTACTAAAGCGATGATCAGATATGTGGATACGCCGGATTTTTCAATCAGCAATCCGTTAGCCAAATTGTTAAATCCGTATGACATACCCAACGCTTGGATAAATCCAAGGACAATCGTAAAGTATCTTGTGAACTGAGCCAATTTACGGCGGCCGACTTCACCCTGCTTAGACCACTCAGTAAACTTCGGCACAACATCCATCTGAAGCAGCTGGATGATGATTGAAGCTGTGATGTAAGGAGTAATCCCCATTGCGAAAATAGAGAATTGGTAAAGCGCACCGCCGCCAAATGTATTAAGAAGATCAAATACTCCCATTTGAGACTGTGCCTGTAACACATCAGCGTTAACATACGGCACAGGAATAAACGCACCTATGCGAAAGACGATAAGCATGAGTAAAGTGAATATGATTTTATTCCGGATATCACTCACACGCATAAAGTTGGAGATTGTTTTAAACAAGTTAGATCACCTCAGCTGTACCGCCAGCAGCTTCAACAGCTTCTTTCGCAGAAGCAGAGAATTTATTGGCTTTTACAGTTAATTTTTTCTCTAATTTACCGTTGCCAAGAATCTTTACTCCTGCATTAAGTTTGCTTATAACACCAGTCTCAAGAAGAAGTTCAGGAGTGACTTCCGTTCCTTCTGCAAAACCGTTCAATTTGTCTAGGTTGACTACAGCGTATTCCTTACGGTTAATGTTAGTAAAACCGCGTTTAGGAAGACGTTGGAATAAAGGCATTTGTCCCCCCTCGAACCCTGGGCGTACACCGCCGCCAGAACGAGCGTTTTGACCTTTGTGACCTTTACCAGCTGTTTTACCGTTGCCAGAACCAATACCACGACCTACGCGATTACGCGTTTTGCGTGAACCTTCTGAAGGTTTTAATTCATGAAGTTTCATTAGGACACCTCCTTATCCGATCAATTATTTTTATTGTTCTTTAACAGAAACTAAATGAGATACTTTATTAATCATACCACGAATCGCAGCGTTGTCTTCATGAACAACAGTTTGGTTTGTTTTCTTTAAACCAAGTGTTCTCACAGTAACGCGTTGATCTTCCGGGCGACCGATTACACTTCGTTTGAGGGTAATTTCTAATTTAGCCATTAATATTCCCTCCTTATCCTAACAGTTCTTCTACAGATTTTCCACGAAGCTTCGCAACCTCTTCAGCACGCTTAAGTTCACTTAAGCCTTGAAGTGTTGCACGAATCATGTTGATCGGTGTGTTAGAACCTAAAGACTTAGAAAGGATGTCAGCTACACCAGCAAGCTCAAGTACCGCACGTACAGGGCCTCCAGCGATAACTCCAGTACCTTCAGAAGCAGGTTTTAACAAGATGTTACCTGCACCGAAACGTCCGATGATTTCATGTGGAATTGTAGTTCCAACCATTGGTACTTCAATTAAATTCTTTTTCGCATCTTCAACAGCTTTGCGGATCGCTTCTGGTACTTCTTGTGCTTTACCAGTACCGAATCCTACGTGTCCGTTTTTGTCACCGACAACGACTAGAGCTGCGAAGCGGAAACGACGACCACCTTTAACAACTTTCGCTACGCGGTTAACCGTAACTAAGCGTTCTTCTAACTCTAATTTGCTTGGGTCAATACGACGCATAATCATGTGTCCCTCCTTCTTTTATTAAAATTTAAGTCCAGCTTCACGAGCGGCATCAGCCAAAGCTTTTACACGTCCATGGTATAAGTATCCGCCACGGTCAAATACTACGTCAGAAACGCCTTTTTCAGCAGCGCGTTTTGCAACTAATTCTCCAACTTTAGCAGCAGCTGAAGTATCTCCAGTGCTTTCAACGTTCAAGTCTTTATCGAGAGTAGATGCACTAGCAAGTGTTACACCATTTACATCATCGATGATTTGAGCGTAAATGTGCTTGTTTGAACGGAAAACGTTAAGACGCGGTCTTTCAGCAGTACCAGAAAGTTTAGCGCGAACACGAGCGTGTCTTTTAAGACGAGCAGCATTTTTGCTAGTTTTCGTAATCATCTAGGTCACTCCTTTCTTCACTTTAAGCGATCTTACTTAGCAGATTTACCTTCTTTACGGCGAACAACTTCACCTTCGTAGCGGATTCCTTTACCTTTGTAAGGCTCTGGAGAACGGACAGCGCGAATGTTAGCAGCAATAGCTCCTACACGTTCTTTGTCTGTACCTTTAACGACTACTTTAGTTTGAGAAGGAACTTCGATATCGATGCCTTCTTCAGGGACGATCTCAACAGGGTGAGAGTATCCAACGTTTAAAACAAGTTTATTTCCGGATTTAGACGCACGATAACCGACACCGACTAATTCCAAACCTCTTTCAAATCCTTTAGATACGCCTTCCACCATGTTGCCAAGCAGACTGCGAGTCGTACCATGCAGGGCACGGTGCTCTTTTTGATCAGAAGGACGAGCGACTGTAAGCACATTGTCCTCTATTTTAATCTCCATATCAGGGTGAAACGTACGAGTTAATTCTCCTTTTGGTCCTTTCACAGCTACAGTATTGTTATCGTTTAACGTTACTGTAACATCAGAAGGAATCTCAAGTAGCTTCTTACCTACACGAGACATACCAAACACCTCCATTCATGTTAAACTTTTTACCAAACGTATGCTAATACTTCTCCACCAGCTTGTTTTGCACGGGCTTCTTTGTCCGTTAAAACGCCATGTGATGTAGAAAGAATTGCGATTCCTAGACCGTTAAGTACACGCGGTACTTCATTAGATTTAGCATAAACACGCAAACCAGGTTTGCTGATTCTTTTAAGACCAGTGATTACGCGCTCGTTATTTTGTCCGTATTTCAAGAAAACGCGGATGATACCTTGTTTACTGTCTTCTACGAACTCAACGTCACGAATGAAACCTTCACGCTTTAAAATTTCAGCAATTTCTCTTTTCAATTTAGAAGCAGGAATTTCAAGCTTCTCATGACGTACCATGTTTGCATTACGAATACGAGTCAGCATATCTGCAATTGGATCTGTCATAACCATTATATAATTACCTCCTTCCCTTTCTTGGGGATTACCAGCTGGCTTTTTTCACGCCAGGAATTTGTCCTTTATATGCAAGCTCACGGAAACAAATACGGCAAAGTTTAAATTTACGAATGACTGAATGCGGACGTCCGCAGCGTTCACAGCGAGTGTACTCTTGTACTTTAAACTTTGGTGTACGTTGTTGTTTCGCAATCATTGACTTCTTAGCCACGATTTCGCCTCCCTTTCATTGATTATTTCTGGAACGGCATACCTACTTGAGTTAATAGCTCACGAGCCTCTTCATCAGAATTAGCAGTCGTTACAATAACGATGTCCATTCCGCGAACCTTTGTTACTTTATCGTAGTCAATTTCAGGGAAGATTAACTGTTCTTTGATACCAAGTGTGTAGTTACCGCGACCGTCGAAAGATTTTTTAGAAACCCCGCGGAAGTCACGTACACGCGGTAAAGATACAGAAATAAGTTTATCAAGGAAATCATACATGCGCTCTCCGCGAAGAGTTACTTTCGCACCGATAGGCATTCCTTCACGAAGACGGAATCCAGCAATTGATTTCTTCGCACGAGTAACGACAGGTTTTTGACCTGCGATAAACGTTAATTCTTCAACAGCACTGTCGATTGCTTTTGCGTTTTGAACAGCGTCACCAACACCCATGTTGATTACGATTTTTTCAATTTTAGGCACTTGCATAACTGAGTCATAGTTGAACTTAGTCATTAAAGCAGGTGCAATTTCTTTATTGTACTTTTCTTTAAGGCGGTTCATGAGATAGACCTCCCTTCCTTTAATACTATTTATCTAGAACTTGCCCAGATTTTTTTGCTACACGAACTTTTTTGCCATCTTCCACTTTGTATCCTACGCGAGTCACTTCACCTGTTTTAGGATCGAGCGGCATAACGTTTGATACATGAATTGGCGCCTCTTGATTAGAAATACCGCCTTGAGGGTTAGCTTGAGTTGGTTTAGAGTGTTTCTTTACCATGTTAACACCTTCAACTAAAACGCGGTCCTTTTTAGGGAAAGCAGCAAGGATTGTTCCTTGTTTGCCTTTATCTTTACCAGAGATAACCATAACTTTATCGCCTTTTTTTACATGCATCCTGATCGCACCTCCTTGAATAAGGCATTTATTTCATTAGATAACTTCTGGAGCTAGAGAAACAATTTTCATAAAGTTGTTTTCACGCAATTCACGAGCAACTGGTCCGAAGATACGAGTTCCACGCGGGCTCTTGTCGTCACGGATGATAACACATGCATTCTCATCGAAGCTGATGTATGAACCGTCACTTCTGCGCGCTCCGCTTTTAGTGCGAACGATAACAGCTTTTACGACTTCACCTTTTTTGACAACGCCTCCTGGTGTTGCTTGTTTAACCGTGCAAACAATTACATCACCAATGTTAGCTGTTTTACGACCAGAACCACCAAGAACTTTAATAGTAAGTACTTCACGTGCGCCAGAGTTGTCAGCTACTTTTAAACGAGTCTCTTGTTGAATCATTATTTGTTACCTCCCTTCGGAAAAAAGAATTCCGAACTTTATTAGATAATAACAGCTTCTTCGACAACTTCAACTAGACGGAAACGCTTAGTTGCAGACAATGGACGAGTTTCCATGATCTTTACGATGTCACCGATTTTCGCTTGATTATTTTCATCATGTGCTTTGAATTTCTTTGAGTATTTTACGCGTTTACCGTAAAGTGAATGTTTCTTGTATGTTTCAACAACAACAGTGATGGTTTTATCCATTTTGTCAGAAACAACACGGCCTTGGTAAACTTTGCGTTGGTTACGTTCGCTCATGCTCACGACCTCCCCTCAGTGATTATTTATTAGCAGCAATTTCTCTTTCACGAATCACAGTTTTCATGCGCGCGATAGCTTTGCGCACTTCACGAATGCGAGCAGTATTTTCAAGTTGTCCTGTCGCTAATTGAAAGCGAAGATTGAAAAGTTCTTCTTTAAGAGACTTTACTTTTTGTTCAATTTCAGCAGTGGTAAGGTCACGAATTTCATTAGCTTTCATTTGATTCACCACCAATTTCTTCACGTTTTACGAACTTCGTTTTAATTGGCAATTTGTGAGATGCAAGACGAAGTGCTTCACGAGCAACCTCTTCAGACACACCAGAAATTTCAAATAAAACTTTGCCCGGTTTTACAACAGCTACCCAACCTTCTGGAGCCCCTTTACCGGATCCCATACGTACCTCAAGTGGTTTAGCAGTGTAAGGTTTAGAAGGGAAAATTTTGATCCAAACTTTACCGCCACGTTTCATGTAACGAGTCATCGCAATACGGGCAGCTTCGATTTGACGGTTAGTGATCCAAGAAGCTTCTAGAGCTTGGATACCGAACTCACCGAAATGTACTTCAGTACCGCCTTTCGCACGGCCACGCATTTTTCCGCGATGCTCTCTGCGATATTTAACGCGTTTAGGTAATAACATATTATTTTCCTCCTTCCTCAGTTTTCTTCTTAGTAGGAAGAACCTCTCCACGATAGATCCAGACTTTTACACCAAGCTTACCGTAAGTAGTGTCAGCTTCAGATGTTGCATAGTCAATGTCCGCACGTAATGTGTGCAATGGAACAGTTCCTTCACTGTAGTATTCAGAACGAGCGATATCTGCACCGCCAAGACGACCAGAAACCATTGTTTTCACACCTTGTGCTCCAGCACGCATTGTGCGTTGGATTTGTTGTTTCTGCGCACGGCGGAAAGATACACGGTTTTCTAATTGACGAGCGATGTTGTCAGCAACTAGCTGTGCATCAAGATCTGCTCTTTTGATTTCAAGAATGTTAATGTGTACACGCTTGCCAGTAAGGCTGTTAAGGGCTTTACGAAGTGCTTCAACTTCAGAACCGCCTTTACCGATAACCATACCAGGCTTAGCTGTGTGGATCGTAATGTTAACACGATTTGCTGCGCGTTCGATTTCAACTTTAGAAACAGAAGCGTCAGAAAGTCGTTTGCTAATGTATTCACGAATTCTTAAATCTTCGTGCAGGAAGTCAGCGTAATCTTTACCAGCGTACCACTTAGATTCCCAATCACGAATGACTCCGATACGAAGACCGACTGGATTTACCTTTTGACCCACTACTTATCCCTCCTTCTTTTCTGATACAACGATTGTAATGTGGCTCGTACGTTTGTTGATTTGGCTCGCACGTCCCATAGCACGTGGGCGGAATCTTTTTAACGTAGGGCCTTCGTCAACGAATGCTTGAGAAATAACCAGGTTGTTAGCGTCCATTTCATAGTTATGCTCAGCATTTGCAATAGCGGATTTTAATACTTTCTCGATAATTGGAGAAGCAGCTCTCGGTGTTAGGTTCAAGATTGACACTGCTTCACCTACTTGCTTGCCTCGAATCAGGTCCATTACTAGACGTGCTTTACGAGGAGCAATACGGACTGTTCTTGCAACAGCTTTAGCTTGCATTTAAAAGCCTCCTCTCTTAGCGTCTTGTTTTTTTGTCATCACTAGCATGACCTTTGTACGTACGAGTTGGAGCGAATTCACCCAACTTATGCCCTACCATATCTTCAGAGATGAATACAGGCACGTGTTTACGTCCGTCATAGACTGCGATTGTGTGACCAATAAACTGTGGGAAAATAGTAGAACGACGAGACCAAGTTTTTACGACTTGTTTCTTGTCTGTTTCATTTAATTTCTCGATTTTTGTCATCAAGTGTCCATCGACAAATGGTCCTTTTTTCAAGCTGCGAGCCATTTTGGAACCTCCCTTCGTGATTGCACTACGGTCCGAAGTGAACCGTAGACAACCCCGTTATTTATTTTTGCGACGACGTACGATAAATTTATCAGATTTGTTCTTTTTCTTACGTGTCTTGAATCCAAGAGTTGGTTTGCCCCATGGAGACATTGGTGATTTACGTCCGATTGGCGCACGTCCTTCACCACCACCGTGTGGGTGATCGTTAGGGTTCATTACAGAACCACGAACTGTTGGACGGATGCCTTTCCAGCGAGAACGTCCAGCTTTACCAATGTTGATAAGTTCGTGCTGTTCGTTACCTACTTGACCGATAGAAGCACGGCAAGCAGAAAGAATCATGCGAACTTCTCCAGAGTTAAGACGTACAAGAACGTATTTACCTTCTTTACCAAGAACCTGAGCAGATGTACCAGCTGAACGTACAAGCTGTCCGCCTTTGCCAGGTTTTAATTCAATGTTATGCACAACTGTACCAACAGGGATGTTGATAAGTGGAAGTGCATTACCTACTTTGATGTCAGCTTCTGGACCTGACATGATTTCAGTACCCACTTGAATTCCTTTTGGAGCAAGAATGTAACGTTTTTCTCCGTCTGCATAGTTGATTAGAGCGATGTTAGCTGAACGGTTTGGATCGTATTCAACTGTAGCAACGCGTCCAGGTATACCATCTTTATCGCGTTTGAAGTCGATAACACGGTATTGGCGTTTATGTCCGCCACCTTGGTGACGTACAGTCAATTTACCTTGGTTGTTACGTCCGCCTTTTTTGTGAAGGGGAGCAAGCAAGGATTTTTCCGGCTTGTCAGTCGTGATTTCAGCAAAATCTGAAGTTGTCATGCCACGACGTCCATTAGAGGTCGGTTTATACTTTTTAATCGCCATTTTGAATTTCCCTCCTTCTTTTTACAGATAATTAAGCTTCAAAAATTTCGATTTCTTTGCTGTCTGCAGTAAGTTTTACGATCGCTTTTCTGCGACGGCTAGTCATACCAGTGTAGCGTCCAACACGTTTTGATTTACCTTTGTAGTTCATAATGTTGACTTTGTCAACTTTCACTCCAAAGATGCTTTCAACCGCGTCTTTCACTTCTGTTTTGTTAGCTCTTACATCAACTTCAAAAGTATATTTCTTTTCAGCCATTAAATCAGCAGAACGTTCAGTAATGACGGGGCGCTTTAGAACATCACGAGGATCTTTCATTATGCAAGCACCTCCTCTACTTTTTCAACCGCTGCTTTTGTAATCAGAAGCTTCTCGTGGTTGACAACGTCTAAAACGTTGATTCCGTTAGCTTCAACTACAGTAACTCCAGGAATGTTGCGAGCAGATAAAGCTACTGCTTCGTTAGCATCTGCAGTTACGATTAAAGCTTTTTTCTCAACAGATAATCCTTTAAGGATAGCTGCCATTTCTTTTGTTTTAGCCGTATCAAGAGTAAGATCTTCAAGTACGATGATGTTGTTGTCGTTTACTTTAGAAGACAATACTGATTTGATTGCCAAGCGGCGAACTTTTTTAGGTAATTTATAAGAATAGCTGCGTGGTGTTGGGCCGAATACGACACCACCTCCGCGCCATTGCGGTGAACGGATAGAACCTTGACGGGCACGTCCAGTACCTTTTTGACGCCATGGTTTACGACCTCCGCCGCGTACTTCAGAACGATTTTTTACTTTGTGAGATCCTTGACGTAAGGAAGCTCTTTGCATAAGAATAGCGTCGAATACAACACTTTCATTTGGCTCAATTCCAAATACAGAAGCGTTTAATTCGATGTCACCAGCAGTAGAACCGTTTTGGTTGTATAATGCTACTTTTGGCATGATCAATTTCCTCCTTTCCTAAGAGAGTTATTTAGATTTAACAGCACTTTTAACAGTGATTAAAGATTTTCTCGCACCAGGTACGTTACCTTTGATCAAAAGAAGATTGCGTTCCGCATCAACTTTTACGACTTCAAGGTTTTGAACAGTGATCTGCTCTCCGCCCATACGTCCAGGTAATAATTTACCTTTGAATACACGGTTAGGATCTACAGGTCCCATTGAACCAGGACGACGGTGGTAGCGTGAACCGTGAGACATAGGTCCGCGAGATTGTCCGTGGCGCTTGATCGCACCTTGGAAACCTTTACCTTTAGATACTCCTGTTACATCTACAATTTCTCCAGCAGAGAAAATTTCAACCTTGACTTCCTGACCAACTTCATACGCATCCATTTCCACTCCGCGTAATTCTTTTACGAAGCGCTTAGGAGCAGTTTCCGCTTTAGCAACGTGTCCTTGTTCAGGTTTGTTAGAAAGCTTTTCGCGCTTGTCGTCAAAACCAAGCTGGATTGCTTCGTAGCCGTCGTTTTCAGCTGTTTTCTTTTGGAGAACAACGTTCGGAGCAGCTTCAATAACAGTTACCGGAATAAGATCACCGTTTTCTGCGAATACTTGCGTCATACCAATTTTTCTTCCTAAGATTCCTTTGGTCATTCGTCACACCTCCTATTAAGATCATTCTATATTTTAGAATTAAAGTTTAATTTCGATATCGACACCAGATGGTAAGTCTAATCGCATGAGCGCATCAACAGTTTGTGGTGTTGGGTTCACAATGTCGATTAAACGTTTATGTGTACGCATTTCAAATTGCTCACGAGAATCTTTGTATTTGTGCACCGCACGAAGGATTGTGTAAACTGATTTTTCAGTTGGCAACGGAATCGGACCAGATACGCTGGCACCAGAACGTTTTGCCGTTTCAACAATCTTCTCTGCAGATTGATCAAGGATTCTATGATCATATGCTTTCAAACGAATACGAATTTTTTGTTTTGCCATTATTTTCCCTCCTTTTCGCCTACTTCACGTTAGACAGTTCTCCGTGAGAAAAACCTGAACACCTTGCCATGGCAAAGCGGCCGGGTGTGTCAGCAACCTCTCACTTCATCGCAGTCAAAGACCAACATACACCATTATACAGAAAATAGACGTATGTTGCAAGACTTATTTAGAATATGCATGATTTGCACACTTTTAGTATTATACAGGTGTTTTTCTTATTTATCAAGAAGCGAGTGAATAAGGGAATTTTCTTCTATCATAAGTGGTACACTGCGTGTTTACTCAGAGTATTGGCAAATAATGAAGGCTCCTCGATATGCGGCGTGTGGGCGGAGTTTTTAAAATAATGCCAGCGCTTTTCGGGAGCATCCACAAACAGATAATACTGTTTCGATGTTTCAGCAGGAACGATCAAATCATGTCTCCCCGAAATAAAAAAGCTCGGTACTTTAATAGAAGAAACTGATTTAAATGCATCAAAACGAAATAAGTCATCAGTTAAATACTTTGCGCTGAAAAGCTGTCCTCTGATGAAACGAGAGATGTTTTTTATTCCATACTCATTTCCAGCAAGCAACTGACACAATACTGTAAGAATGTGCCGGCGATGATGAGTGAATCCTCCCCTGCTCAGTTCAATACAGACTCGAAAGATGAAGTGCTGAATTTTCTTGTTCCAAGGTGGAGGGCCGAGTAAGCCTAAGGCTACTGAAAGAAAGCGATTTGTCTTGCGCAGAGAATCATAGGCCGTTTTTTCTTCCAGCTGAGTATTAGTCACCTGACTGATTCCATAATAAGCGTGAAAAAGATCCGGCCTCTCTTGCAGAACATGAAGAGCCAGCAGCGAACCCCAAGAATGTCCTGCAAGGTACACTTTTGGTTTTGAAAAATAATTTAAGAGCCATTCAGTAACTTGAATAGTGTCTTTAATGATTTGACTGATTGTCATTGAACTCTGCGGAATCTGTTTAGTATAGGAAAGACCTGAACCCCTTTGATCCCAATTTACAACTGTAAAGTGCTGTTCCAGTTCCTTTTGATAGCTCCTGATAAATCCGATTTGGGATGCTCCGGGTCCACCATGTAAAAAAAGCAGCAATGGGTTCGCTATATCATTTCCATTGATCATGAGCATTTGCTTCGTATTTTCGATCCTCAGTTTTTTCATGAAAGAAATTGATGTGTTTTCACTCATAACCCATAGCTCCTCAAATAAGATAAACCTTATTATACAAGCAAACAAAAAAGTACACAAAAAAACGAGACCCAAAGGATCTCGTTTTCAATATACTATTACTCAGTGATTGTAGAAACAACGCCTGAACCAACAGTACGTCCGCCTTCACGAATAGAGAAACGAGTTCCTTCTTCGATAGCGATTGTAGAGATAAGCTCAACGTTCATTTCAGTGTTGTCTCCAGGCATAACCATTTCTACGCCTTCTGGAAGATGGATGATACCAGTTACGTCAGTTGTACGGAAGTAGAACTGAGGACGGTAGTTAGAGAAGAATGGAGTATGACGTCCACCCTCTTCTTTAGAAAGAACGTAAACTTCAGCTTTGAATTTGCTGTGTGGAGTGATTGTACCTGGTTTAGCAAGTACTTGACCACGTTGGATATCTTCACGAGCTACACCGCGAAGAAGGGCTCCAATGTTGTCTCCAGCTTCAGCGTAATCAAGAAGCTTACGGAACATTTCAACACCAGTAACAGTTGTTTTGCTGTTTTCTTCTTGAAGACCGATGATTTCAACTTCGTCACCGACTTTAACTTGTCCACGCTCAACACGTCCAGTAGCAACTGTACCACGACCAGTGATTGAGAATACGTCCTCAACTGGCATCATGAATGGTTTTTCAGTGTCACGTTCTGGAGTTGGGATGTACTCATCAACTGCATCCATAAGTTCGAAGATTTTAGCTTCGTACTCAGCATCTCCTTCAAGAGCTTTAAGAGCAGAACCTTTGATAACTGGTACATCATCACCAGGGAAGTCGTATTCGCTAAGAAGATCGCGAACTTCCATTTCAACTAGTTCAAGAAGCTCTTCGTCGTCTACCATGTCGCATTTGTTTAAGAATACAACGATATATGGTACACCAACGTTTTTAGAAAGAAGGATGTGCTCACGAGTTTGTGGCATTGGGCCATCAGCAGCAGATACTACTAGGATAGCTCCGTCCATTTGCGCAGCACCAGTGATCATGTTTTTAACATAGTCAGCGTGTCCTGGGCAGTCAACGTGTGCATAGTGACGAGTTTCAGTTTCATACTCAACGTGTGCAGTAGAGATTGTGATACCGCGCTCACGTTCTTCTGGTGCACCATCAATTTGATCGTACGCCATAGCTGTACCTTTACCAGATTTCTTATGAAGTACTGTTGTGATAGCAGCAGTTAAAGTTGTTTTACCATGGTCAACGTGTCCAATTGTACCGATATTGGCATGTGATTTGGAACGGTCGAATTTTTCTTTAGCCATTCTAAAATCCTCCTTAAGAGCTTTTAATTAGTAATGTATAGAGTGATAGGAAGTGAAAGAAAGCTTTCACTTCCTCATCTTACAATAGTAGTTATACTTGAGTTAAGAGGCAAAATCAATTATTCGCCTTTATTTTTTTTGATAATTTCTTCAGCAATGCTCTTCGGCACTTCTTCGTAGTGATCCATGTGCATAGTGAACGTACCACGACCTTGCGTGTTAGAACGAAGGGCAGTAGCGTAACCGAACATTTCAGCAAGAGGAACCATCGCACGAACAACTTGCGCGTTACCGCGAGCTTCCATACCTTCTACGCGTCCGCGACGAGAAGTAACATCCCCCATGATATCTCCCATGTATTCTTCAGGAATAACCACTTCTACTTTCATGATTGGTTCAAGAAGAACTGGGTTACATTTGCTGACTGCATTTTTCAATGCCATAGAAGCTGCAACTTTAAATGCCATTTCGTTTGAGTCAACATCATGGTAAGATCCATCAAAAAGTTTTGCTTTAATGTCGATAAGCGGGAATCCAGCTAATACACCATTTTCAAGTGAATCTTCTAGACCTGCTTGAACAGCTGGGATGTATTCACGAGGAACAACCCCACCGACAATCGCATTTTCGAATTCAAAGCCAGCGCCTTCTTCGTTTGGTTCGAATTCAATCCAAACGTGACCGAACTGACCGCGTCCACCAGACTGACGTACGAATTTACCTTCAACTTTTGCACCGGAACGGAATGTTTCACGGTACGCAACTTGAGGAGCACCAACGTTAGCTTCTACTTTGAATTCACGCTTCATACGATCAACAATGATATCAAGGTGAAGCTCACCCATACCAGAGATGATTGTCTGACCAGTTTCCGGGTTTGTTTGAGTACGGAATGTTGGATCCTCTTCAGCAAGTTTTGCTAAAGCGATACCCATTTTATCTTGGTCAGCTTTTGATTTAGGCTCAATTGCAACGTCGATAACTGGTTCTGGGAATTCCATTGATTCAAGGATAACTAGATCCTTTTCATCACATAGAGTATCTCCAGTAGAAGTATCTTTTAGACCTACAGCAGCTGCGATATCTCCTGCATATACAGTAGAGATTTCTTCACGGCTGTTGGCGTGCATTTGAAGGATACGTCCAACACGCTCACGTTTGCCTTTAGTTGAGTTTTTCACGTATGAACCAGAATCAAGTGTTCCAGAGTACACACGGAAGAACGTCAGCTTACCAACGTAAGGGTCAGTCATAACTTTAAATGCTAATGCAGAGAATGGCTCGTCATCAGAAGAATGACGCTCAATCTCTTCATTTGTATCAGGACGTATACCTTTGATTGCAGCAACGTCTGTTGGTGCAGGAAGGTAGTCAAGAACAGCATCAAGCACTAATTGAACACCTTTGTTTTTGAAGGCAGAACCAACAAGAACTGGGTAGAATTCAACATTTAAAGTACCTTTACGGATACCTGCTTTTAACTCGTCAATAGTGATCTCTTCACCCTCAAGGTATTTGTCCATAAGCTCTTCATCAAGCTCACATACAGCTTCAATGAGGCTGTTGCGAAGCTCTTCAGCTTGCTCTTTGTACTCTTCAGGGATTTCCTTCGCATCAGAACGAGTTCCGAGATCATCTTCGTAGAAATACGCAACGTTTTCTACTAGGTCAATGATACCTTCGAAGTTGTCTTCAGCGCCGATCGGCAATTGAATTGCATGAGCGTTAGCTTGAAGACGATCTCTTAAAGTTCCTACAGAGTAAAGGAAGTCTGCACCGATTTTGTCCATTTTGTTGACGAAAACGATACGCGGTACTCCGTAAGTTGTTGCTTGACGCCAAACAGTTTCTGTTTGAGGCTCAACGCCAGACTGTGCGTCAAGTACAGCAACAGCACCATCAAGTACACGAAGAGAACGTTCAACTTCAACTGTGAAGTCTACGTGTCCTGGAGTATCGATGATGTTTACGCGGTATCCTTTCCACTGTGCAGTTGTCGCAGCGGAAGTGATTGTGATACCACGTTCTTGTTCCTGCTCCATCCAGTCCATTTGTGAAGCTCCTTCATGAGTTTCACCAATTTTGTGGATACGACCAGTATAGAACAAGATACGTTCTGTAGTAGTCGTTTTACCGGCATCAATGTGAGCCATGATCCCGATATTACGAGTTTTGTCTAAGGAGAACTCTCTTGCCATTGGGTAATTTCTCCTTCCTTATTGGGAAATTGTGTTTTTTAGTATATAAATCCTACCAACGATAGTGAGCAAATGCTTTGTTTGCTTCAGCCATCTTATGAGTATCTTCACGTTTCTTAACAGCAGCACCAGTGTTGTTAGCTGCGTCAAGGATTTCGTTAGCTAAACGCTCTTCCATCGTTTTTTCTCCGCGAAGACGAGCATAGTTAACTAACCAGCGAAGTCCAAGAGTAGTACGACGTTCAGGACGAACTTCTACAGGAACTTGGTAGTTCGCACCACCTACACGGCGTGCTTTCACTTCAAGTACAGGCATGATGTTTTTCAATGCTTGTTCGAAAACCTCCATTGCATCATTGCCAGTACGTTCTTTAATGATATCGAATGACTTGTATAGGATTGTTTGAGACTTACCTTTTTTACCGTCGATCATCATTTTGTTGATTAGACGAGATACAAGCTTAGAGTTGTAAATCGGATCAGGTAAAACGTCTCTTTTTGCTACAGGACCTTTACGTGGCATCTGAATATCCTCCCTTCATCAATTATACGTTTATACGTTTATTATTTTGCTTTAGGACGTTTAGTACCGTATTTAGAACGGCCTTGCGCACGGTTTTCAACTCCAGCAGTGTCAAGCGCACCACGAACGATGTGGTAACGTACCCCTGGTAAGTCTTTTACACGTCCGCCGCGGATAAGTACAACACTGTGCTCTTGCAGGTTGTGACCGATACCAGGAATGTAAGCAGTAACCTCAATTCCGTTAGTCAAACGAACACGAGCATATTTACGAAGTGCTGAGTTCGGTTTTTTCGGTGTCATTGTACCAACACGAGTACATACCCCGCGTTTTTGTGGAGAAGATACATTAGTGTGCTCTTTTTTAAAGCTGTTGTATCCTTTGTTAAGTGCAGGAGACTTTGAGTTTTCTACTTTACTCACGCGTCCTTTGCGAATTAGCTGATTAATTGTAGGCATGTTTTGTTCCTCCCTTCATTACGTTTTATAACCCACATACCCAGGTGGTTCATCAATAGGCAAAAAACAATGTCTTTACACGAGAATAAATCTCACGCAAAAACAAAAAGTACGTTATAACATAATGGCAACAGCTGCTGCTCCTACTTCAATTCCGCAGGCTTTGCCGAGCTTTTTCATGGATTCAACCATTGAGACAGCAATCCCATTATCTTTCGCAAGTGTTATCACACTTGACGTAAGAATAGGATCAGCGTCTATTGCAACGACTACTTCCTTTACTGAACCTCGTTTTAGAGCTTTCACTGTTTGCTTCGTACCAATAATAATTGATTTGGCCTGTGATACTTTATCATAAGACATAAACATATCCTCCAAAGTAACAGGTTTATTTCGAGCACCTTGGTTATATTATCATTCTAGGAGACGAATGTCAACAAGGTATGACATTTTTTAGTTTCTATCTTCTCATAGAGTGATTTTTTTATTTAAATATGACTGCTGAAAGACTGTTTTGCAGTCTCTCAGCAGCATGATATCAGTTATTCAACCGGAACCATGTCCTCAGTCGGCTGAACATTTGAAACAGGTTTTACTTTTCGGTATTTCATCATTCCAGTACCAGCCGGAACAAGCTTACCGATGATAACATTCTCTTTCAGGCCGAGAAGTTCGTCACGCTTACCTTTGATCGCTGCGTCTGTAAGGACACGTGTTGTTTCCTGGAAGGAAGCAGCAGATAAGAATGAATCAGTTTCAAGAGAAGCTTTGGTAATACCGAGTAAGACAGGACGGCCTGTAGCAGGACGTTTGCCTTCCAGCAATACCTTTTTGTTCGCTTCAGTAAATTGGTGAATATCAAGTAATGAGCCAGGAAGCACATCAGTCTCACCGGCATCAATCACACGTACTTTGCGAAGCATTTGGCGAACCATTACTTCTACGTGTTTATCGCCGATTTCAACACCCTGCATACGGTAAACCTTTTGAACCTCATGAAGAAGATACTCTTGAACAGTAGTCAGGTCAGTCACTTTAAGAAGTTCCTTCGGATCGATTGAACCTTCTGTCAGCACTTGGCCTCGAGTAATTTTATCTCCTTCCGCTACTTTTAAGCGGGAGTTATATGGTGCCGTATAAGAGCGTGTTTCAACTGCGCCTTGAACCACAATTTCCTGCTGTTTGTCGCGAACTTCATTGATTTCAACGACTGTACCGTCGATTTCGGTAATTGTTGCCTGACCTTTTGGATTACGCGCTTCGAAAAGCTCTTGGATACGCGGAAGACCCTGTGTGATATCGTCTCCTGCAACCCCGCCTGTATGGAATGTACGCATTGTTAACTGTGTACCAGGCTCACCGATTGATTGGGCAGCGATGATTCCAACTGCTTCTCCGACTTCTACATCGGTACCAGTCGCAAGGTTTCGGCCATAGCATCGTTTACATACACCATGAGGCGTATTACATGTGAAGGCAGAACGGATCCACACTTCTTCAATGCCGGCTTCAACGATTTCAATCGCTTTATCTTCATCGATCAGTTCGTTTTCGTTTACAAGCACTTCACCTGTTTCAGGGTGTTTCACTTGTTTTCTTGCAAAACGGCCGATTAAGCGTTCTTCTAAGCGCTCAATGATTTCAGTGCCTTCTCTAAGCGGTTGAGCAAGGATGCCACGGTCAGTTCCGCAATCAGTTTCACGGATGATAACATCCTGTGCAACGTCAACAAGACGGCGTGTAAGGTAACCTGAGTCAGCAGTTTTAAGGGCGGTATCGGCAAGACCTTTACGCGCACCGTGAGTGGAGATAAAGTACTCCAATACTGTCAGACCTTCACGGAAACTAGATTTGATCGGTAACTCAATGATACGTCCAGCCGGGTTGGCCATCAGACCGCGCATTCCGGCAAGCTGAGTAAAGTTAGACGCGTTACCACGGGCACCAGAGTCACTCATCATGTAGATCGGGTTGAGCTCATCAAGTGATTTCATCAGTTTGCCTTGGATAACGTCTTTTGCAGAACTCCAGATAGAGATAACTCTCTCATAGCGTTCTTCTTCAGTGATTAGACCGCGGCGGAACTGCTTCATAACGTTATCAACTTTGCCCTGTGCTTCTTCAAGAATTTCTTGTTTATCATCGAGAACGACGATATCAGAAACCCCAACTGTAATACCAGCTTTTGTTGAATATCTGAAACCTAGGTTTTTCATGCGGTCAAGCATTTTAGACGTTTCCGTAATGTGGAATCGTTTAAAGATTTCCGCGATGATTTTACCCAGAATACCTTTTTTAAACGGTGCATTGATTGGCTGCTGTGCGATGGCAGCTTTTACATCGGCACCTTTTTCTAAGAAGAAACGGTCTGGTGTTTTCTCTTCAATGTTGCTCTTCGTTGGTTCATTCATGTAAGGGAATGATTCTGGAAGAATTTCATTGAAGACCAATTTACCGACAGTTGTAATTAACAATTTTGAGCGCTGTTCTTCGGTAAATGTCACGTTCTTAAGGGAGTTCGCTGCAACAGCCACTCTCGTATGAAGGTGAACATATCCGTTTTGATAAGCAAGAAGCGCTTCATCCGTATTCTTGAAGACCATACCTTCACCAACAGCACCAGCACGCTCCAGAGTCAGGTAATAGTTACCCAGTACCATATCCTGAGACGGTGTTACAACTGGTTTACCATCTTTAGGGTTCAAGATGTTTTGAGCGGCAAGCATCAAGATGCGTGCTTCAGCTTGAGCTTCTGCAGATAATGGTACGTGAACCGCCATTTGGTCACCGTCAAAGTCAGCGTTATAAGCTGTACATACGAGCGGGTGAAGACGGATTGCGCGTCCTTCAACAAGTGTCGGTTCAAACGCTTGGATACCTAATCTGTGAAGCGTAGGGGCACGGTTCAGAAGGACCGGGTGCTCCTTGATAACTGATTCTAGTACATCCCATACTTCAGGCTGTACGCGCTCAATTTTACGTTTCGCACTCTTAATGTTGTGAGCAAGACCCTTTTCAACAAGCTCTTTCATAACGAAAGGTTTGAAAAGTTCGAGCGCCATTTCCTTCGGTAATCCGCATTGGTACATTTTCAGATGAGGACCAACGACGATTACAGAACGTCCGGAGTAATCGACACGTTTACCAAGAAGGTTTTGACGGAAACGGCCTTGCTTCCCTTTCAGCATGTGAGAAAGAGATTTTAATGGTCTGTTACCAGGACCTGTTACAGGGCGTCCGCGACGGCCGTTGTCAATTAAAGCATCGACAGCCTCTTGAAGCATACGCTTTTCGTTTTGAACGATAATGCTAGGCGCACCAAGGTCTAAAAGGCGTTTCAAACGATTGTTACGGTTGATGACACGACGATAAAGGTCGTTCAAATCAGAAGTCGCAAAACGTCCGCCATCAAGCTGAACCATCGGTCTGAGCTCAGGAGGAATAACAGGAAGCACATCAAGGATCATCCAAGAAGGCTTGTTTCCTGAGTTACGGAAGGCTTCCAAAACTTCAAGGCGTTTGATCGCACGAGTACGACGCTGTCCTTGAGATGTTTTCAGCTCTTCTTTTAACATATCAACTTCTTTTACAAGATCGATATCTTGAAGAAGTTTATGAATCGCTTCCGCACCCATAGATGCTTGGAACTTATTACCGTACTTATCAAGATACGCACGGTATTCCTTTTCTGATAGAAGCTGTTTCTTTTCAAGCGGTGTGTTTGCCGGATCAGTTACAACGTAAGAAGCAAAGTAAATAACTTCTTCCAGTGCACGAGGCGACATATCTAACACTAGACCCATACGACTTGGGATACCTTTGAAATACCAAATGTGGGAAACTGGGGCAGCCAGTTCAATGTGCCCCATTCTCTCACGACGGACTTTAGCCCGTGTTACTTCAACTCCGCAGCGGTCACAAACTACGCCTTTATAACGAACTCGCTTGTACTTCCCGCAATGACATTCCCAGTCCTTAGTCGGTCCGAAAATGCGTTCGCAGAATAGACCGTCCTTTTCAGGTTTTAACGTACGATAGTTTATCGTTTCAGGCTTTTTCACTTCACCAAAAGACCATGAACGGATTTTATCCGGTGAAGCAAGACCGATGTTCATATACTCAAAATTGTTCACATCTAGCAAGGGGCCTACCTCCCTTTTTATCTTCGGATTAACCGATGTCACTTGCCTTTATAACTAGAGATTATTCTTTTGTTACTACATCGCGTTCAACGTCTGCAGATGCTGTTTCTTCCGGCTCTTCATCACCTGATAACGCCAGGCCGTCAGCTTGTTTTGCATCTTCTTCGTCTTCTAAATCTCTCATTTCTATTTCTTCTTCATCGCTAGAAAGGATTTTCACATCCATACCTAAACTTTGAAGTTCTTTAATTAATACTTTGAATGATTCCGGAACACCAGGTTCAGGAACGTTGTCGCCTTTAACGATGGCTTCGTATGTTTTCACACGTCCAACCACGTCATCAGACTTAACAGTCAGAATCTCTTGAAGAGTGTAAGCTGCACCGTAAGCTTCAAGTGCCCAAACCTCCATCTCACCAAAACGCTGTCCGCCAAATTGAGCTTTACCGCCAAGAGGCTGCTGCGTAACAAGTGAGTAAGGACCTGTAGAGCGTGCATGAAGTTTATCGTCAACCATGTGAGCCAGTTTAATCATGTACATGATACCGACAGATACACGGTTATCAAACGGCTCTCCGGTACGTCCGTCGTAAAGAACGGTTTTAGCGTCACGAGACATTCCGGCTTCTTCAAGTGTTTCCCAAACATCCTCTTCACGCGCTCCGTCAAATACCGGTGACGCAATGTGGATGCCGAGGTAACGAGCGGCCATACCCATGTGAAGCTCTAATACCTGCCCGATGTTCATACGTGATGGTACGCCCAGCGGGTTAAGCATGATATCAATTGGCGTGCCGTCAGGAAGATAAGGCATATCCTCTTCAGGAAGAATCTTAGAAATAACACCTTTGTTACCGTGACGACCGGCCATTTTATCCCCTTCAGAAATTTTACGTTTCTGAACGATATATACGCGTACTAACTGGTTTACACCTGGAGGGAGTTCGTCTCCGTCCTCACGGTTGAAGACTTTAACATCGTGAATAATTCCTCCGCCGCCGTGAGGCACACGAAGAGAAGTATCACGAACCTCGCGGGCTTTTTCACCAAAGATGGCATGAAGAAGGCGTTCTTCTGCAGTAAGTTCTGTTACACCCTTAGGCGTTACTTTACCAACAAGAAGATCTCCGTCTTTTACTTCTGCCCCGATACGGATAATTCCGCGGTCATCAAGATTGCGAAGCGCATCTTCACCGACGTTCGGAATATCGCGGGTGATTTCTTCAGGCCCGAGTTTAGTATCACGTGCTTCTGATTCATATTCTTCAATGTGAATAGATGTATAAACATCATCTTTCACAAGACGTTCACTCATGATGATGGCATCCTCATAGTTGTAGCCATCCCATGTCATGAAGCCGACCATTACGTTACGGCCAAGTGCAAGTTCACCAAGCTCCATAGAAGGACCGTCAGCAAGGATTTCTCCTTTTACCACTTCATCGCCGACACTTACGATCGGACGCTGGTTGTAGCAAGTACCTTGGTTAGAGCGGACAAATTTCAGCAAGCTGTATTTATCCAGGTTTCCTTTTACTTTTTGACCGTCTACTTCTTCATAGCGGCGAACCCAAACGTTTTTCGCTTCTACACGTTCAACGATACCAGGGTGTTTACAAATCACAGCGGCACCAGAGTCTTTACCTGATACGTATTCCATACCAGTTCCTACAAATGGCGCTTCCGGCTGCATCAAAGGCACAGCCTGACGCTGCATGTTCGCTCCCATTAGGGCACGGTTCGAGTCATCGTTTTCTAAGAACGGGATACATGCTGTCGCAGCAGATACTACCTGCTTAGGCGATACATCCATGTAATCAACACGGTTTCTAGGAACAACGGTGTTCTCTCCGCGGAAACGGGCTACAATGCTGTCATCCACAAACGCACCTTCGTCATCGAGTCGTGCATTTGCCTGAGCGACAACGTAGTTATCCTCTTCATCAGCAGTTAAGTAATCGATTCTTGGCGTCACTTTTCCTGTTTCAGGATCAACGCGGCGATATGGCGTTTCAATAAAGCCAAAACGGTTTACTTTTGCATATGATGATAGTGAGTTGATCAAACCGATGTTCGGTCCCTCTGGCGTTTCAATCGGACACATACGGCCATAGTGGGAGTAGTGAACGTCACGCACTTCCATTCCGGCACGCTCACGTGTCAATCCGCCCGGTCCAAGAGCCGACAGACGGCGCTTATGTGTTAATTCAGCAAGCGGGTTCGTCTGGTCCATGAATTGAGAAAGCTGAGAGCTTCCAAAGAACTCTTTAATGGACGCAATAACAGGACGAATATTGATCAGCTGCTGAGGTGTAATTGTATTCGTATCTTGAATTGACATTCTCTCACGAACCACACGCTCCATACGGCTTAAACCGATACGGAATTGGTTCTGGAGAAGTTCACCTACAGAACGTAAACGGCGGTTTCCAAGATGGTCAATATCATCTGTGTCGCCTACTCCGTGCAGCAAGTTGAAGAAGTAGCTGATAGAAGAAATAATATCAGCAGGTGTAATGTTTTTAATCTCTTCTTCAACGTAAGCATTGCCGATGACATTAATAACCTGTTCTCCTTCTTGATCAGTAGGAGCAAAGATCTTAATGGATTGAAGCGTTACTTCGTCCTCAACAACACCGCCGTTCGGATACAGCTTTCTGAAACCGATTCCGTTTTCTAAGTATGGCAGTACTTTATCAAGAGTTCTTCTATCAAGAATCTGACCTTTTTCAGCCAGGATTTCTCCTGTTTCAGGATCAACAAGTGTTTCAGCAAGTCTCTGATTAAAGAGGCGATTTTTAATATGAAGCTTTTTATTAATTTTATAGCGTCCTACATTGGCAAGATCGTATCGTTTCGGATCAAAGAAACGAGAATCAAGCAAGCTTTTCGCATTTTCCACTGTAGGCGGCTCTCCAGGACGGAGGCGCTCGTAGATTTCGAGCAGCGCTTTATCGCTGTTTTCTGTGTTATCTTTATCAAGCGTATTTCGCAGGTATTCGTTTTCTCCTACAAGATCAAGAATCTCTTGATCGGAGCCGAAGCCGAGAGCACGCAAAAGAACCGTAACCGGCAACTTACGTGTGCGATCAATGCGTACATAAACAACATCTTTCGCATCAGTTTCGTATTCTAACCATGCGCCACGGTTTGGAATGACAGTTGCGGTAAAACCTTTTTTACCGTTTTTGTCTACTTTACCACTGAAATATACACTTGGAGACCGAACAAGCTGGGAAACGATAACGCGTTCCGCACCGTTTATGATAAAAGTACCTGTATCTGTCATAATAGGGAAATCACCCATGAAGACATCTTGGTCTTTTACCTCTCCAGTTTCTTTGTTAATTAAACGAACCTTCACTCTTAGCGGAGCTGAGTAAGTCACATCACGTTCTTTTGATTCCTCTACAGGATATTTAGGCTCCCCTAAACTGTAATCAATGAACTCAAGAGAGAGGTTACCAGTGAAATCCTCAATTGGCGATATGTCTTGAAACATCTCTCTAAGACCCTCATCAAGAAACCACTGATAAGAAGAGGTTTGAATTTCAATGAGATTTGGTAATTCTAACACTTCGCTAATGCGAGCATAGCTTCTGCGCTGGCGGTGTCGTCCATACTGAACTAGTTGACCTGTCAACTGATTCACCCCTCAAATCATGCGTATTATATGTGTAATAAGCATTTCTTCCAAAGAAAGAAAGAAAACACTTTTACAAGACAAAAGAAAAAAGGGTTTCTAATTAAGAAAACCACATCCAAAAACAAATACCGATTTTATTAGCATTTCCATACTTGTATAATTTATACATAGATATTGACATTTCATCATATCAATCTAAATATATACATTGGCATTTTATAATATTAACATAGCCAAAATACCGAGTCAAACTTTTTTTGCTTTTATGATATAATAGCCTTTCTTTTTTTGAACGACAGAAACTTCTTCGAACAGTTCCTCAAGCTTTTCAATGGCAGAAGGCGCACCTTGTTTTTTCTGTATGACGATCCACAATTCACCTGAAGCTTTTAAGTGTTCAGCGCTTTTCTCAAAGATAGCATGGACAACTTTTTTTCCGGCTCGGATTGGGGGATTTGTAAGAATAGAAGCAAATGTTTGAGCAGAGTCAACGTTTGAAAACAAATCGCTTTGGTAAATCTCAACGTTTGTTATTCCGTTTTGTTCTGCATTTTCATTTGATAACTCTACGGCTCTTTCATTAACATCAATCATGTGGATGGTCCGGTCTTTAAAGTCGCCGGCCAGCGATAATCCAATCGGGCCATAGCCGCAGCCTACATCTAGAAAGCTGCCCTCAACTTCAGGCTCTTCAAAAGATTCGACCAGCAGGCGCGAGCCAAAATCGACTTCCTTTTTAGAAAAAACACCGCTGTCGCTGGTAAACGTAAACTCCTTGTTTCGAAGCCTAAAAGACCATGTTTGTTTGTTGCTTTTTACTGAAGGTTTTTCTGAATAATAGTGCTCACTCATTATTAGAACCTCCTTTTTTTCATAACTTAAAGAATGGCAAAGAAAAAGCCCGCCTCATAAAAGCGAGCTTCCCCTACAGGCAAGTGAAGATTACTTAACTTCTACAGAAGCGCCAACTTCTTCAAGTTTAGCTTTAAGCTCTTCAGCTTCTTCTTTAGCAATACCTTCTTTAAGTGGTTTTGGAGTGTTGTCAACAAGTTCTTTAGCTTCTTTCAAGCCAAGACCAGTGATTTCACGTACAACTTTGATAACTTTGATTTTTTGAGAACCTGCACCAGCAAGGATAAGGTCGAATTCGCTTTGCTCTTCAGCAGCTCCGCCTGCAGCAGCTCCGCCAGCTACAGCTACAGGAGCAGCAGCAGTTACGCCAAATTCTTCTTCGATTGCTTTTACTAGGTCGTTCAATTCAAGTACAGTTGCTTCTTTAACGGAAGCAATGATTTCTTCGATATTTAAAGCCATTTGTAATTCCTCCATTTGTTTTGATTTTTAAAGACTGATTAGATTAAGCGCCTTGTTCTTCCTTTTGATCTGCCACAGCTTTTGCAGCAAGAGCAAGGTTGCGAACTGGAGCTTGAAGTACGCTAAGCAACATAGAAAGCAAGCCTTCGCGTGATGGAAGTTCAGCAAGAGCTTTCACTTCTTCAACAGTAGAAACTTTACCTTCGATAACGCCAGCTTTGATTTCAAGAGCTTCATGCTGTTTAGCAAACTCATTAAGAACTTTAGCTGGAGCGACAACATCCTCAGTACTGAATGCAATTGCATTCGGTCCAGTTAAGACATCATTCAAACCATCAAGTTCAGCTTGTTCAACCGCACGGCGAGTCATTGTGTTTTTGTAAACTTTGAACTCAACGTTAGCTTCACGAAGCTGTTTACGAAGTTCTGTTACTTCAGAAACGTTAAGTCCGCGGTAATCAACGATGATCGTTGATTTGCTTTCTTTTAATTTAGAAGCAATTTCTTCAACAACAACTTTTTTTGTTTCAATTGCGCTGCTCATGGTTACACCTCCTGTAGATTCTTGTGTAACACTTATACCGTTAGGTGATCACGACTGAGAAACGGATTCCATATAAAAAGCCTCCATGAGACATGGAGGCTGTATATACAAGCATACGTAACGTAATAGCTGTGATAATATACACCTCGGTAGGATATTAAGCTGTTAAGCCCCTACTGTCTACGGTATAAATGATATATTATATTTTACAACATTTTGAATCATATCAGAATGTTGAATTCATGTCAATATTATTTTACGTTGAAAGTTGAAGCATCTACTTTGACACCAGGTCCCATAGTAGAAGTTACAGCAACGTTTTTCACGTAAACACCTTTTGCTGCAGCAGGTTTTGCTTTCAGGATTGTATCATACATTGTTGTGAAGTTCTCAACAAGTTTTTCATCCTCGAAAGAAACTTTACCGATAGGAACATGGATGTTTCCAGCTTTATCAACGCGGTATTCAACTTTACCAGCTTTGATTTCGCCGATTGCTTTTTCAACTTCGAAAGTAACTGTACCAGTTTTAGGGTTTGGCATTAAACCTTTTGGTCCAAGTACACGACCGATTTTACCAACTTCACCCATCATGTCAGGTGTAGCTACGATTACATCGAAATCGAACCAGCCTTGTTGAATTTTGTTGATGTAGTCAGTATCTCCAACGTAATCTGCACCAGCTGCTTCAGCTTCTTTCGCTTTTTCGCCTTTTGCGAAAACGAGAACGCGCTGAGTTTTACCAGTTCCGTTTGGAAGCACAACTGCTCCGCGGATTTGCTGGTCGTTTTTACGAGGGTCAACCCCTAGACGGAATGCAACTTCAACTGTAGCGTCGAATTTAGCTGTGTTTGTTTTTTTAACGAGAGCTACTGCTTCAGAAACATCGTAAGCTTTCGCACGATCTACAAGCTTAGCAGCTTCTGCGTACTTTTTACCTTTTTTAGCCATTTTAAAATTTCCTCCTTATGTGGTTATAGCGGAATAACCTCCCACGAATAAGGGTTGCGAACTTGTGAAAACTCGCAACCCGACAAGAAACAAATTAATCCTCGATTACAATACCCATACTGCGTGCAGTACCTTCAACCATGCGCATTGCCGCTTCAACGTCTGCTGCGTTTAAGTCAGGCATTTTCGTTTCAGCGATTTCGCGTACTTTATCGCGCTTAACGGTTGCCACTTTATTACGGTTTGGTTCACCAGAACCAGACTCAATTCCAGCTGCTTTTTTAAGCAATACTGCAGCAGGTGGAGTTTTTGTAATAAATGTAAATGAACGGTCTTCGTAAACCGAAATTTCAACAGGAATGATTAAACCAGCTTGGTCAGCTGTACGAGCGTTAAACTCCTTACAGAATCCCATGATATTAACACCGGCTTGACCTAGTGCAGGTCCAACTGGCGGCGCTGGGTTAGCTTTTCCAGCAGGAATTTGCAATTTTACAACTTTTACTACTTTTTTAGCCACGAGACACACCTCCTTAAGTCCGTGATGTGGTAATAGGGTAAACCCTCCCACTCAAGGTTTCATTCTTTATATGAATGATGAAATATCAAGCTAGCTGCCTTGGATAAGTCCAAGACGTACCTTTGCTATATTATCATTTATATATAGCAATTTCAAGTTTTTTCACATTACAATTTGTCGATCTGGGTAAATTCCAGCTCAACCGGCGTTTCACGGCCGAACATATTAACGAAAACTTTAACCTTGCTTTTATCGTAGTCAATCTCTTCAATTGATCCCGTAAAGTTGGCAAAAGGTCCGTCTATCACTTTCACTGTCTCTTTTAATTCAAAGTCAATGTCAGTTTTGCGTTCGTCCATACCCATTCTCTTCAGAATGGTTTCTGCTTCGCCAGGAAGAAGCGCCGTCGGTTTTGAACCAGAGCCGGCAGAACCTACGAATCCAGTAACACCAGGTGTGTTGCGGACAACATACCAAGAATCATCCGTCATGACGATTTCAACAAGGACGTAACCAGGGAATACTTTCTTTTTAACGACTTTTTTCTTGCCGTTTTTGATATCTGTCTCTTCTTCTTCAGGTACGACTACACGAAAAATCTTATCCTGCATCCCCATTGATTCAACACGTTTTTCCAGGTTGGCTTTTACTTTGTTCTCATAACCAGAGTACGTGTGAACAACATACCAATTCTTTTCCATTCTCTTCAGGACTGTCCAGTCCTTCCCTCCCCGCATTTGGTTTTAGTGTACTACCATAACGCTTCATGCAAAAAATAGGCGGTAAGCCTATGATAACTTTCATTTTTAACCCACAATAAAAAACCCGCTGAACGGGTTTTGGCAAGTGATATTATGATCTATTATAGCACGTATTGCTGATCATTATTCAACTATTAAACGAATTAATTGAGAAATTCCTGTGTCAAGGAGGGCAAAAAAGATAATAAAAAAGATAACTGTTGAAATAACCGTGATGGTATAGCGAGTTAACTCTTTTCCTTTAGGCCAGCTTACCTTTTTCATTTCTTTCCCAACATCTTTAAAGAATCTCATAATACGCATGTAAAAGACCTCCACAATTTAAAAGCGCAAACACTATTTTGTTTCAAGATGAGCTGTATGTGAATTGCAAGTACTGCAGTATTTCTTTACTTCTAATCGCTCAGCCGCTGATGCAGAGCTCTTCATTGTCGTATAGTTACGGTTTCCGCATGTCTTGCATGCTAACGTAATCTTTTTTCTCATGTCATTACACCTTTTTCTAAATAGACATTAGTTCTTATCTTAAGTAACATATCATAGTCAGAAAAATACTGTCAATATACCATAAATCCCTATTACAAACTGATCTCGCGAATTTCCAGGTACTTCTCCAGCTTGCGTTTGACTCGCTGAAGGGCGTTATCGATCGATTTGACATGGCGGTTCAGCTCATCTGAAATCTCTTGGTAGCTTCTTCCGTCTAGATATAATACAAGTACTTTTCTCTCTAAATCACTTAAAAGTTCTCCCATTTTCATTTCAATATCATCAAATTCTTCCTGATTGATAATCATTTCTTCTGGGTTTAACGTTTTCGCTCCCGAAATGACATCAAGCAGCGTTCGATCTGATTCTTCATCAAAAATCGGTTTATCTAATGAGACGTAGGAATTCAAAGGAATGTGTTTCTGGCGAGTAGCTGTCTTTATTGCGGTAATAATTTGGCGGGTAATACATAATTCTGCGAAAGCTTTGAAAGAGGTAAGCTTGTCCTCTTTGAAGTCACGAATAGACTTATAGAGGCCTATCATTCCTTCCTGAACAATATCTTCTCTGTCCGCACCTATTAAAAAATAGGATCTTGCTTTTGCACGAACAAAGTTTCGGTACTTCGTAATCAAGTAATCTAACGCATCACTGTCCCCAACATGAACCTTTTCAATGACCTGCTCGTCCTCCAACTGGCAAAACTGCTCTTTGTTGAATTTTCCCTTGTTGTTCTGTAGATTCACTCCGATCCCCCCGGCGCACGTAGATAGAAATATTATACATTACTGGACAAAAAAGCGTCAACTTAATCTAAGTCGCCCCTCCGCCATTTTTCAAACGTTTTCAAAATCTCTTCCGATAAAGCAATTTTACCCGCTGGCTTTTCGGAAGTGATCTTTCTTACCCGCCTTTCGATTCGCCTTTCTATCGCTTCTACCTCTCTCAAGAGCTCCCGGGCCGATTTTCGCAATGCCCCTTGTCCGAAAATCGCCCACTGCTCAGTGTAGTCAGAGGTCGCAACATGAATTTGAGTCGCAATGTTATTCAGATCCTGTGCCAGCTTTTCTATCCGCTCATCCGCAGTCTCATTTTCTTTTGTGAAAATCACTTCAACTCTGTGGTTAGTCTGTTTTTTCTCAATTCCCTTCACAAGATGCGCGTCAAATACGACAATAACCCTGTTTCCTGTATACGATTGATATTCCGCCATTTTCTGAATCAGTACGTCTCTCGCCTCTTCAAAACTATTCGCTTTTAAATCCTTCAGCTGCGGCCAGGCTCCAATCATGTTGTATCCGTCTACTAACAGGATATCCATTGATCATTATTCTCCCAGAGGGTTTCGCTTCCGGTAGACTTCATACATCAAAAGCCCCGCCGCTACAGATGCATTGAGTGAAGTAACTTTACCTGCCATCGGGAGTTTAATAAGAAAATCACATTTTTCTTTAATCAGGCGTCCCATTCCTTTTCCTTCACTTCCGATGACGAGAGCCAAAGGCATGCTGCCGTCCATTGTGCGGTAATCCTCCCGCGCGGATGCATCCGTTCCGACAACCCAGATTCCCCGCTCTTTCATTTCCTCTAGCGTTCGCGCCAAATTGGTGACCTTTGCGACTGGAATATGCTCAATTGCGCCTGTTGAAGCCTTTGCCACTGTAGTTGTCAGACCGACAGCTCTGCGTTTTGGAATGACAATGCCATGGGCGCCGACTGCATCAGCTGTTCTCATAATTGAACCGAGATTATGAGGGTCCTCAAGCTCGTCCAGAATGAGAAAGAAAGGCTGTTCATTTCTTTCCTCTGCCGCTTTATATAAGTCGTCCAGTTCCGCGTACTCATACGCTGCGACCTGCGCCACTACACCTTGGTGCTGCCCCGTCACCATTTGGTCGAGTTTTTTTCTAGGGACGTATTGAATGGTAATGCCCTGCTTTTTCGCGAGCTCAATCACCTGCTGTGCTTGTCCCTTTACGGTGTTTTCCGCCATCCACAGCTTATACAGCTTGCGATCTGATTTTAACGTCTCGATCACTGCATTTTTTCCTATGACGTAATCATGTTGCTGACTCATTTGTTTTCCTCCCTGACCGTTCCGAATTGTATAGCTTCAGCAACAAGCTGATTCAGTCTTTCTTCTTTTTTCTCAAGAAAAAGATAGCCCAGCAGTGCTTCAAATGCTGTACTATAGCGGTACGTCTGAACATCTGTATTTTTAGGTATCGTTCCCGACTTGGCATTTCTGCCTCTTTTCAGCACCGCTTCCTCTTCTTCCGTGAAAAAGGATTGATTCCGCAGAAAGAAAAGGATCTCAGCCTGTGACTTTGCCGATACGATCCGGCTTGATTTCTTGTGGAGATCATTTGGTTTGGTAAATCCCTGCTTAAGCAGGTGATGCCTCACATAAACTTCAAAAATGGCATCACCTATATAAGCAAGCGCAAGGCCGTTAAGCTGCTTTGAATCTTTTATCGTTTCAAAATCAAGCATCCGTTATTCTCCCCGTTTCCAGCGAGTGCCTTGAGCCGTATCTTCAAGAATGATATTCATGCTTTTCAGCTGGTCGCGGATCTGATCAGACAGAGCAAAATCACGATTGCGGCGCGCTTCATTTCTTTTTTCAATCAAATCTTCAATCTCTTGATCCAGAAGCTCCTGCTCACCCAGTGAGAAACCGAGGACAGAAACAATTCGGTCAAACATGTCAATAAACGCTGTAATAACGTGATCTGCCGTATGATCTTCCTGAAGATAATAGTTCGCATTCTTCGCCAAATCGAATAAAACAGAAATGGCATTCGCTGTATTAAAATCATCATCCATTGCTTCTTCAAATGCTGTTCGATGTTCTTCAATCTTTGCAAGCCATTTATCATCATCTTCTGTTAAATTCGTGCTGCTGTTTAAACGGTGCTGAAGGTTGCTGTACGCTGTTTTCAACCGGTTAAACGCGCTCTTTGTGTTCTCCAGAAGCTCTTCTGAATAGTTAATTGGGTGACGATAGTGAACAGACAGCATAAAGAATCTGAGCAGCTGCGGATCATGCTGTTTAATAATGTCATGCACAAGCACAAAGTTGCCGAGTGATTTTGACATTTTTTCATTATCGATATTGATATAGCCGTTATGAAGCCAGTATTTCGCAAATGTTTTGCCAGTCAGCGCTTCTGATTGAGCAATTTCATTTTCATGGTGAGGGAATGTTAAATCCTGGCCGCCTGCATGGATATCAATTTGATCACCTAAGTACTTTTTCACCATCGCAGAGCATTCAATGTGCCAGCCCGGACGTCCTTTCCCCCAAGGGCTATCCCAAGAGATTTCTCCTTCTTTAGCCGCTTTCCACAGAGCGAAATCAAGAGCATCTTCTTTTTTCTCGCCAACTCGGATGCGCGCGCCAGATCTCAATTCATCAATCGATTGCTGCGAGAGCTTTCCGTATCCCTCAAATGCTCTTGTTTTGAAATAAACATCTCCTTCAGATTCATAAGCATAGCCCTTTTTCACCAGCTGATCTATGAAATCAATAATCGCGTCCATGTTTTCCATGACGCGCGGATGAAGGTCCGCTTTTCTGCAGCCAAGAGCGCCCACATCTTCAAAGTATGCCTTAATAAAACGCTCAGAAATGGTCGGAACATCTTCACCAAGTTCATTTGCCGCTTTAATTAATTTATCATCTACATCTGTGAAGTTAGAGACATATTGGACATCGTAGCCTTTATACTCCAAATAGTTTCGAACCGTGTCATAAACGATGGCCGGACGGGCATTTCCAATATGAATATAATTGTAAACCGTCGGTCCGCACACGTACATTTTTACTTTTCCCTCTTCAAGAGGAACGAACGTTTCCTTCTGTCTAGTCAATGTATTATAAAGAGTGATTGTCATTTTTGATTAATCCTTTCTTTTCTGTCTTCAAGTTCCGTCTTCAGCTCTAAAATCTGCTGTTCCAAAGACTTAAACCGGTCAGCAACCGGATCGGGTAAATCCTGATGGTTTAAATCCCGTTTGATTTTCTTGCCGTTTTGCACGACAACCCTTCCCGGGATGCCGACAACTGTAGAGTAGTCCGGAACATCGTGCAGCACAACTGAACCAGCCCCTATTTTAGAGCCTTCACCGACAGTTATTGAACCGAGCACTTTAGCACCTGTCGCTATCAATGCGTCATCTTTAATTGTCGGATGCCTTTTTCCCCTTTCTTTCCCCGTTCCTCCGAGGGTAACCCCCTGAAAAACGGTTACGTTATTGCCGATTTCACATGTCTCCCCAATGACAACCCCCATCCCATGGTCTATGAAAAATCTTCTTCCGATCGTAGCCCCTGGGTGGATTTCAATTCCTGTAAAAAATCGGCTCACCTGAGATATAAGGCGTGCAAGGAAATAAAATTTTCGTTTATATAAAGCATGTGCAATCCGATGCGCCCATATAGCATGTAAACCGGAATAAGTTAAAATCACTTCAAAATAACTTCGTGCTGCAGGATCTTGATCGAACACCGTATCAATGTCTTCTTTGAGCATTTTAAAAAACACATGCTTCCCCCCATTCTACCCGCTATCATCTATCTATTTCCTCTAGACCCAATAAAAAAAGCGCCTCTGCATGTAAACATGACAGAGACGCTTTGACCGCGCGGTTCCACTCTGTTTGAAAAGCAGACTCCTGCTCTCCCAACTTCAGCCTGTAACGGCGGCGGCCGCCTTTGAATACTGGTTTCGAAAAACGTTCTTCAAAGGTCTTAAGGGCGCACTTCTAAAACCCGACTCCTGGATCTCTCTCAGCCAATGAAGATCCTTTCTGTATTGGTCTAAAGCTTTATACTCTTCCCTGTCAACAATCATCTATTTAGATATTTTTCAACCGCTGAATTGCAGATTCTTTTCCGATCAGTTCAATTGATTGAGGAAGCTCAGGACCGTGAGTTTGGCCTGTTACAGCAACACGGATCGGCATAAACAGTTTTTTCCCTTTATGACCTGTTTCTTTCTGCACTGCTTTGATAGAAGCTTTGATCTGGTCCGGAGTGAACTCCTCCAGCTCTTCAAGCTTCGCAGCGAATGTGCTGAGTACTTCAGGCACCTGTTCTTCTTCTAGAACAGCTTTTGCTTCTTGATTATACTCGATCTCATCCGTAAAGAACAAATCAGTCAGCTCAACAATTTCCGCACCGTAGCTCAATTGCTCATGATATAGAGAAATCAGTTTGCGAACCCATTCTTGTTCTTCAGGAGATAGTTCATTGCCAACTTTGCCGGCTTTTTGAAGATGCGGAAGCGTAAGCTCAACAACCTGATCAAGATCCAATTTTTTCACATATTGGTTGTTGACCCATTTTAGCTTATGCATATCAAACAGAGCTGGTGATTTAGATAAACGATTTACATCAAAAATTTCAATAAACTCTTCTTTTGTGAAAAGCTCTTCTTCTCCCACCGGCGACCAGCCCAGCAGGCCGATAAAGTTGAACAGCGCCTCCGGCAAGTAGCCAAGCTCTTTATATTGCTCAATGAATTGAATAATCGATTCATCACGTTTGCTGAGCTTTTTACGGCTTTCATTTACAATCAACGTCATGTGGCCGAACTGAGGAATATCCCAGCCGAACGCTTGAAAGATCATGATCTGTTTTGGTGTATTCGAAATATGGTCCTCACCGCGCAGCACGTGCGTCATTTTCATTAGATAGTCATCCACAGCTACTGCAAAGTTATAAGTCGGCGTTCCGTCTTTTTTCACAATAACAAAGTCGCCGATGCCATCAGATTCGAAAGAAATTTCACCTTTTACAATATCATTAAACGCAATGATTTTTCCTTCAGGGACACGGAAACGAATACTCGGCTTTCTGCCCTCTGCAAGGAATTTTTCCTGTTCTTCCTGAGTCAGATCTCTGTGCTTTCCGGAATAACGCGGCATCTCTCCGCGGGCAATCTGCTCTTCACGTTCTTTTTCAAGTTCTTCTTCCGTACAGAAACATTTATAAGCAAGCCCTTTTTCAAGCAGCTCTTCATAGTAAACCTTATAGATATCGTTACGCTCGGACTGACGGTATGGGCCGTACTCTCCGCCGACATCCACACTCTCATCCCAGTCGATGCCAAGCCATTTTAAATAGTTGAGCTGGCTTTGTTCTCCGCCCTCAATGTTGCGTTTTTTATCAGTGTCCTCAACACGAATAATAAACTTGCCGCCTTGGTTGCGGGCAAATAAATAATTAAAAAGCGCCGTTCTGGCATTTCCAATATGCAAATGTCCTGTTGGACTCGGTGCATAACGGACGCGTACTTCGTTTCCCATTTCAAATACTTCCTTTCATCTCATGTATGGCCTCAGGCTAAATGTATGCATCTATTCTACCACCAAATAGACCGAGCATCAAAACAAGTTAGCCTTTTTGTATCAGTACTGTGGCTTGAGCCGCTATTCCTTCCGCTCTTCCTGTAAATCCAAGCTTTTCGGTCGTGGTCGCTTTAACATTCACTTGGGAAACCTCTGCCTCAAGCCCTTCAGCGATTCTTTTTCTCATGTCTTCTATGTACGGCGCCATCTTCGGCTTCTGTGCAATGATCGTACAGTCAATATTTCCAAGTATATACCCTTTCTGTTTCACAATCCCCCAGACATGCTGAAGTAATTTAAACGAATCAGCATCCTTGAACTCCGGATCTGTATCCGGGAAATGCTTGCCGATGTCGCCCTCCCCGACAGCTCCGAGGCATGCGTCAGCAACTGTGTGCAATAATACATCCGCGTCAGAATGTCCGAGCAATCCTTTTTCATGCGGGATTTCAACTCCGCCGATAATGAGAGGCCGGCCCTCTACTAATTGGTGCACATCAAAACCTTGTCCGATTCTAAACATGATTATTCCCACTTTCTGCTTCCATGATAGCTTCAGCTGACGTTAAATCATCAGGAGTCGTCAGCTTAATATTTGTATAGTTACCTTCTACAACACGAACCGAACGGCCCTCCAGCTGTTCGACGAGACTGGCGTCATCCGTTCCTAAAAACCCTCTGCACTCTGCCTCAGCGTGAGCCTCCATCAATAAAGAAAGACGAAAAGCTTGTGGCGTTTGGACAGCCCACAAGCTTGAACGTTCAATCGTCTCACTGACTTCTAAATCTTGAACGCGTTTAATCGTATCTTTTACCGGAACAGCCAGGATGGCCGCTCCGGTCTGCTCCGCTTCTGCAATCAGTTCGTCAATCTGTTCATGCTTTATAAAAGGACGAGCGCCGTCGTGAACGAGGACAATCTTTTCTTGTTTAACGGCTTTGAGCCCTTTATAAACACTGTGCTGGCGTTCATCTCCGCCTGCTACAAGCTCGATAGCGGTTTGAAACGGATATTGGTTCAGCAATTGCTTAAAGTCGTCCCGTTCGCGCTCGTTAATCACCAAAATGATTCTGCCGCACGGACGATGGCTGTCAAACACCCGTAAAGTGTGAATGATAACCGGGTCTCCTTTCAGCTCGATAAACAGTTTATTTCTCCCTGCCTTCATCCGTTTCCCCTGTCCGGCCGCAAGAATTACCACATCATAATTCATTGTTCTTTCTCCCTTTACAGCGCCTTCTCCAACAGCTTAGGCTTGGCAAAAATCATTCGTCCCGCTGCTGTCTGCAGCACGCTTGTGACGAGAACATCAATGTGTTTGCCGATATAATTCCGTCCTTCTTCAACGACAATCATAGTGCCGTCATCCAAGTAAGCGACTCCCTGATTATGCTCTTTGCCGTCTTTAATGACCTGAACATTCATTTCCTCACCCGGAAGCACAACAGGCTTGACCGCGTTGGCAAGGTCATTAATGTTTAACACTGCTACCTTCTGGAGCTCGCACACTTTATTTAAATTAAAATCATTCGTCACAACGACTCCGGATGTCAGTTTAGCGAGTTTGACCAGCTTGCTGTCAACCTCCTGGATATCTTCAAAGTCACCTTCATAAATTTCAACTTTAATATCTAATTCTTTTTGAATGCGGTTCAGGATATCAAGACCGCGGCGCCCTCTGTTGCGTTTTAACACATCTGAGGAGTCAGCGATATGCTGCAATTCCTCAAGGACAAACTGCGGAATCACGATAATTCCCTCTAAAAAACCAGTCTGACAAATATCTGCAATTCTCCCATCAATAATAACACTTGTGTCCAGGATTTTCAGCTTTTTGTCTTGGACCTCGTGCTCTTCATCAGCTGTTCCTTTTTTCTTTTGCATTCTGGCGGAAATGGAGAATAGGCTGATCAATTCATCCTTTTTCTTAAAGCCCACCTGAAAGCCAAGATAACCGAGAAAGAAAGCTAAAAACACAGGGATGATTGTGCTGAGTATGCGGTAAGGTATATTGTCTAAAGGAATAACGTTTACGATAAGATAAGCAATTATAAGTCCAAATACTAAGCCAAGACTTCCAAATAACAAATCTGGAACCGGCGCTTTTAATAATGAATCCTCTATCCACTTAACCCAGTTCACAACGTAATCTGTACCCCATATACTGATGAGAAAAAAGATAATTGCACCTATTGCCGCAGACGTATATGCGTTTGTTATTAAAGGTATGTCCTGTAAACTTAACAGTACAAACAATTCAGGTATTAAAAATATACCAACAACGCCGCCGAAGATAATGAAGAACGCCTGAACTATTCGTTTTAACATACCCCCACCTCCTTTAAAGAAAATTATTGTATTTCACAAGATTTTACGCAACCTACGAATATCAGAATAAACAAAAACCAACAATAATATACCCGTAAAGATATGGTTTTAACCAAAAATCATAGCTGTCTGTCTAAATAATGCTTCTCTTGAAGGCGTTTTAAGCCCTTTTTGATTTTTTGGGCTCGTACTTCACCGATACCCTCTACTTCATCTAATTCTTCTGCGCTGGCCTCAATAATTCTCGGCAGTACGCCAAATGCCTCCACCACATTCTCCACAATCGGCATCGGAAGGCGCGGAATCTTATTTAGCAACCTGTATCCTCTAGGCAGAACATAGTCATCAAGATTTGTAGAAGCCGGATAACCAAGCAGCTTATAAACAATGGAATCATCAAGCAAATCGTAGCTGGACATATCCTGCAGCTCTTTTAAAAGGACAAATGGATCTTTAATCTTTTCTTTCACATAATCCTTAATAAATAAAGCAGCCTCTTCTTCCATATCAGTAATCAGTTCGATGACCTGCAGTTTAATCAAATGACCTTCTGTTCCCAGTTCCCTGATATACATGTTGATTTCATTTTTGATTCGCAACACCATTTCATAACGGTGCATCACAGACAGAACATCGCTGAATGTAACGAGTTCCTCAAACTCTAATGCGTTTAGTGCATTAATCGTTTTGTCCAGAATTGTTTTATATTTTTCTAGAGTTTGAATGGCTTGGTTCGCTTTTGTTAAAATAAATCCTATGTCTTTAAGTGTATACTTCATACTTTCCTGATATAACGTTATGACATTTCTTCTCTCAGAAATTGCGATAACGAGACAGCCGGTTTGCTTAGCTACTCTTTCGGCGGTGCGGTGCCTCATTCCTGTTTCGGACGAAGAAATTGTGGCTTCAGGCATCAATTGTGTATTGGCATATAGGATTTTTTGACCAGAATCACTTAAAATAATCGCACCATCCATTTTAGCCAGTTCATATAAATGCGCCGGAGAAAAAGCAGTGTTAATGTGGAAACCGCCATCCACCACTTCTTTTACTTTATCATTATATCCAACAACAATCAGACCGCCTGTATTTGCTCTCAGTACATTTTCTATCCCCGCTCTGAGCGGTGTTCCAGGAGCAACAAACTGCAAAATAGAAGACAGGTCTAACTCATGTTTCGCCCCTTTTTTCTCTTTTTCCATCTATTATCCTCCTAATGAAGTACGAAGTGCCTCTGCAACATTTGCTACTCCGATGACCTCAATCCCTTTTGGTTTCGTCCATCCATCCAGATTTGCCGCAGGTATGATCATGCGTTTAAAACCAAGCTTTGCCGCTTCTTTTACACGCTGTTCAATTCTTGATACCCGGCGGACTTCTCCGGTTAATCCCACTTCTCCTATAAAGCAATCTGCAGGATTTGGAGGTGTGTCTCTAAAGCTTGATGCGATACTGACCGCTATAGCAAGATCAATCGCAGGTTCATCAAGTTTGACGCCGCCCGCTACCTTCAAATATGCATCCTGATTTTGCAGCAGCAGCCCTACTCTTTTTTCTAACACAGCCATTAACAGTGACACCCTGTTATGATCTATCCCTGTTGCCATGCGCCGCGGATTGCCAAAGCTTGTTGGCGAGATGAGCGCCTGAATTTCAACAAGAATCGGTCTTGTACCTTCCATAGAAGCCGTTATGCTCGACCCCGCAGATCCCGCCGAACGCTCTTCTAAGAAGATCTCTGAAGGATTCAGTACCTCAGTGAGCCCTTCTTCCCGCATTTCAAAAATACCCATTTCGTTTGTAGAACCAAAGCGGTTTTTTACAGCCCGTAAGATTCGGAAAGTATGGTGACGTTCTCCTTCAAAGTATAAAACAGTGTCAACCATATGCTCCAGCAGTCTCGGCCCCGCGATGGATCCTTCTTTCGTTACGTGACCTACAATAAATATCGGAATACCTTTTGTCTTTGCAATTTTCATCAGCTCGGCTGTACATTCTCTTACCTGTGACACACTGCCGGGAGCCGAGGTGATATCGCTTTGATAGACCGTTTGAATAGAGTCAACAACCACAAACGCTGGATTCATCTCTTCTATAGCAGACGAAATATACTCCATATCGGTTTCGGATAAAACATGCAGTGAGGGATTATTTATGCCCAGACGGTCTGCTCTTAATTTCGTTTGTTTTACCGATTCTTCTCCTGAAATGTACAGAACATGACGTGTTGAACCAGATAACTGAGCGGATACTTGCAGTAATAAGGTCGATTTTCCGATGCCGGGGTCCCCGCCAATTAAAACAAGTGAGCCCTTCACCACACCGCCGCCGAGCACTCTGTTAAACTCGCCGAGCTGTGTTTTAACCCGGGGTTCTTCTGATGTTTCGATTGATGTTATGGGGGAAGGTTTCTGTACGGTTTGAACAGAATGAGAAAAAGCCGCTCTCCGATTGGCCGGTGCTTTTTTAATCATTTCTTCCACCATTGTATTCCAAGCACCGCAGCCCGGACATTTCCCCATCCATTTTGGAGACTCGTAGCCGCAGGATTGGCAGATGAATTTGGATTTTGTTTTAGCCATAAATAGTGTAAGACCTCTCCCTTGTTCTATTTCTTGATACGAAATTGAGGCATACACTTACATGCTGTATGCCTCTTTTTCGTCTTCTATATTAATTCGTTTTAGCTGTCGTTTTTACGACAAATTCGCCATCTTCTACATCAAGAACGATATGGTGCCCTTTATGAATGTTACCTCTGAGCAGCTCTTCAGATAAACGATCCTCCACATGTTTTTGAATGGCTCTTCTGAGCGGGCGGGCACCGTATTCAAGGTCCACGCCCTCTTCCGCGACTTTTGCTTTCGCAGCTTCCGTCAATTCAATAGAAAGATCCTGTTCTTTAAGACGTTTCGTTAATTGATCAGACATCAATGACACGATTTCAGCCAGATGTTTTTTCTCGAGTGAATGGAAGACGATAATTTCATCAATACGGTTGATGAATTCCGGTCTGAACGCACGTTTCAGTTCACCCATCACTTTATCCTTCATGTCTTTATGATTTTGCGTCTCATCCTGAACGTTGAAGCCGACATATTTGTTGCGTTTCAGCTCACTTGCTCCGACGTTTGACGTCATGATCAGAATCGTGTTGCGGAAATCAACTGTACGGCCTTTAGAATCAGTCAATCGTCCGTCCTCAAGTACTTGAAGGAGGATATTGAAGACGTCAGGGTGCGCTTTCTCAATCTCATCAAGAAGCACAACAGAGTATGGTTTTCTTCTTACCTTCTCTGTTAATTGGCCGCCCTCATCGTATCCCACATACCCTGGAGGTGAACCTACAAGTCTAGAAGTCGAGTGTTTTTCCATGTATTCAGACATATCAATTCTGATCATGGCTTCTTCATCACCGAAGATAGACTCAGCAAGTGCCCGTGCAAGCTCCGTTTTACCTACACCTGTAGGGCCTAAGAAAATGAATGAGCCGATTGGGCGTTTAGGGTCTTTTAGCCCTGCTCTTGCACGTCTGACCGCTTTAGCAACGGCTACAACAGCTTCATCTTGGCCGATGACACGGGAATGAAGAATGCTCTCCATATTAAGAAGCTTATCAGTTTCAGTTTGAGCGATTTTTGATACAGGCACCCCAGTCCAGCTGGATACAACCATCGCAATATCATCCACAGAAACCTCTGAGTTTTCCTGTCCCTGCTTCTCTTTCCATGATTTTTTCGTATCTTCCACTTGTTCACGCAAACGCTGTTCCGTATCACGCAAGGAAGCCGCTTTTTCAAATTCTTGGCTTTGCACCGCAGCATCCTTCTCTTTACGAACTTCATCAAGTTTCTGTTCAAGCTCTTTTAAATTAGGAGGCGTTGTAAAGGAACGCAATCTGACCTTTGAACCCGCTTCATCGATCAAGTCAATAGCTTTATCCGGAAGGAAACGGTCAGAGATATATCTGTCAGAAAGCTTAACCGCAGCCTCAATGGCTTCATCAGTGATAGAAACGCGGTGGTGGGCTTCATATCGGTCACGCAAGCCTTTTAGGATTTGAATGCTTTCGTCTACAGACGGCTGATCAACCTGGATTGGCTGAAAACGGCGTTCCAGAGCTGCATCTTTTTCAATATATTTACGGTACTCATCAAGAGTTGTCGCACCGATGCACTGAAGTTCTCCGCGAGCAAGTGAAGGTTTCAAAATGTTTGATGCATCAATGGCACCTTCTGCTCCGCCCGCTCCGATTAGTGTATGGAGCTCATCAATGAATAGAATGATATTTCCTGCCTGACGGATTTCATCCATCACTTTTTTCAAGCGGTCCTCAAATTCACCGCGATATTTCGTACCGGCAACAACTGTTCCCATGTCTAATGTCATAACGCGTTTATCCCGTAAAATTTCGGGAACTTCATTATTGATAATTTGCTGTGCAAGACCTTCTGCGATAGCCGTTTTCCCTACGCCCGGTTCCCCAATCAGAACAGGATTGTTTTTCGTTCTGCGGCTCAGCACTTCAATGACACGCTGAATTTCTTTGCTTCTGCCGATAACCGGATCAAGGCTGTCTTCCTTCGCAATCGCTGTTAAATCTCTTGCCAGGCTATCTAGTGTAGGCGTATTCGCATTGCTGTTTGTTCCAGCCGCTGATGAACCTGTTTCATTACTTCCAAGAAGCTGAAGCACTTGCTGTCTTGCTTTATTCAAGCTGACTCCGAGATTGTTAAGCACTCTCGCAGCCACACCTTCACCTTCGCGAATAAGTCCAAGAAGAATATGCTCTGTTCCCACATAAGAATGGCCGAGTTTTCTGGCCTCATCCATTGATAGCTCAATGACTTTTTTAGCTCTCGGAGTATAATGAATCGTTTGAGACATTTCCTGTCCGCGCCCAATTAAGCTCTCAACTTCTTTTTGGATTTTATCTGAACCAAGTCCAAGCGCTTGAAGTGCTTTAGCAGCGATGCCCTCTCCTTCTCGCACCAGTCCTAATAAAATATGCTCAGTGCCGATATTATTATGACCTAAACGAAGTGCTTCTTCCTGTGCAAGCGCCAGTACCTTTTGAGCTCGTTCTGTAAATCTTCCAAACATCATATCGATTCATCCTCCTGTCTATTCCCATTCATTTCTAAGTGAAGCCGTTCTCTGATAAGAGACGCTCTTCGTATATCTCTTTCGTTCGGACGCAAAGCGCCTCCCGAGTACTGCTGTAAAAATCCCGGCTGTGTTAAAATCATCAGTTCATTAAGTATATTGCTTGAAAGTCCTTTTATAATGCCTAGGTCTATACCCAACCGAACATCTGAAAGACACTTTGCAGTTTCTTTCGATTCTATCATTCGGCAATTGGACAAGACTCCATAGGATCGATACACACGATCCTCAAGCTCAATCTTAGAGGTTTGGTAAAGCGCTTCTCGGGCAGATCGTTCCTGTTCAATCAGTTGGGCAGCTACGCTGTTAAGGTCATCGACAATATCCTGCTCCGACTTTCCAAGCGTGATTTGATTTGAAATTTGAAAGATATTTCCTACTGCTTCGCTGCCTTCCCCATAAATTCCTCTAACAACTAAGCCTAATTGATTAATAGCCGGTATAATTCGATTTATTTGCCTAGTTAAAACCAGTGCCGGAAGATGCATCATGACTGAAGCCCTTAAGCCCGTACCTACATTTGTAGGACAGCTGGTTAAGTAACCCCTTTGCTCACTAAATGCATAATCAACCTTTTCCTCAATCCAGTCATCAACTTGGTTTGCGGCTTTCATTGCTTGCGGAAGCTGAAATCCTGGGAAAAGACACTGAATTCTTATGTGGTCCTCCTCATTCAACATGACGCTTACTTCCTCATTTTCAGAAAGCAAACAGCCGCCAAAAGGAGACTCTGTCAAATTAGGGCTGATGAGATGCTTTTCAACAAGCACCCGTTTTTCTAAAGGCTGTGCGTCGTTCATTCTGATCAAAAGGAATTTGCCGACACCGGGAATTTCTTGTTCTGAAAACTGTTCTTCAAACTGTTGTAAGATGGATGAGGCTTCTTCATTGGAATATCGCGTAGGGAACCGAATATTTTCAAAGTTCCTAGCTAAACGTATGCGGCTGCTGAGTACAATGTCACTTTCAGGGCCTTTCTGCTTCATCCAACTGCTTAATGCGTCCTGAATAAAATGCTTTAGCGACATTACCCCTGTTCCTCCTCACTATCTGTACTTTTGAGTGACTGTTCTAATGAACGAATTTGATCTCTCACATGGGCTGCATTTTCAAATTCTTCTTGTTGTATTAAAGCTTCTAATTCTTTTTTCAGCATTTCGATCTGTCGTCTGACATGCAGGTTGCCGCCTATACGTTTCGGTATTTTCCCGCCATGCACAGTGTTTCCGCTGTGAACTTTGCGTAAGATCGGTGTAATGTTGCTATGAAATGTTTTATAACATTCGGCACAGCCAAATCGGCCGGTTTTTCTAAATTGCTGAAATGTCATTCCGCACTTCGGACAAGCAGATATTTGCTCGGAATGGCTGAACATTTGAGTTCCAGCATTCTGAAATGAAGAATCCATGTTCAGTAAACCTGATAGTAAATTATGAATAGAGAAACCATGACTTGCACTTATACCATATGAATCGCTATGTTCTTTTGCACATTGTTCGCAGATGTGAACCTCTTTTTTCTCTCCGTTAACAACCTTTGTAAAGTGAAAAGTGGCTGGTCTCTCATTGCACTCTTGACAAATCAATCTTTTCACCCGCTTATTTTAATTTTAAAGCGGTCAGCATAGCTTTCATCATTCTCGCTCTTAATTCATCACGTTCAGGCAAATCAATGTACAGTACTGAGCGATCCATCACGCTGACCATCATTTTTGCTTCTCTTTCAGAGATCACCTTGTCTTCTAATAGCCTTAAAATAATGTCATCAGAGGCTGCTTGAGACAAATGGGTATTAATTTGAGAAATAATATTATTGATTAGGACAACTTCATTATTCATTTTAATTTTAATGATTCTGATGTAACCGCCGCCCCCGCGTTTGCTCTCAACAATATATCCTCTCTCGCTTGTAAATCTGGTGTTGATGACATAATTTATTTGGGAAGGAACACATTGAAATTTATCTGCAATTTCACTACGTTTAATTTCTAGAATTTCCTTGCCATTTTGATCTAACACTTGTTTCAAGTACTGTTCAATGATGTCAGAAATATTATGTCCCACTCAACCCCCTCCTTTATTGACTTTGACTATATTTGACTTTAATCTTACTATAAGGTGTTTTTCGAGAATTTTCAACTTTCTCGCTCTATCTTAAGTATTTCCATTTTCTAAATCCATAAAACCTGATTATTCACTTAAAATTTCTCTGTGAAGTTATTATATTATATAACTAAATGAAATTTTATGATACCAATAAGCAGAATGCAAAAAAGGGCAGCTCATATGAGCTGCCCTTTTGTTAATTGCTTGGCGGCGTCCTACTCTCACAGGGGGAAACCCCCGACTACCATCGGCGCTGAAGAGCTTAACTTCCGTGTTCGGCATGGGAACGGGTGTGACCTCTTCGCTATCGCCACCAAACAATTGAGAGTGTTCTCTCAAAACTAGATAACAGGTGTGACATCATTAGAAATTAGGTTAAGTCCTCGATCGATTAGTATCTGTCAGCTCCATGTGTCGCCACACTTCCACCTCAGACCTATCAACCTGATCATCTTTCAGGGATCTTACTTCCTTGCGGAATGGGAAATCTCATCTTGAGGGGGGCTTCATGCTTAGATGCTTTCAGCACTTATCCCGTCCGCACATAGCTACCCAGCGATGCCCTTGGCAGAACAACTGGTACACCAGCGGTGCGTCCATCCCGGTCCTCTCGTACTAAGGACAGCTCCTCTCAAATTTCCTGCGCCCGCGACGGATAGGGACCGAACTGTCTCACGACGTTCTGAACCCAGCTCGCGTACCGCTTTAATGGGCGAACAGCCCAACCCTTGGGACCGACTACAGCCCCAGGATGCGATGAGCCGACATCGAGGTGCCAAACCTCCCCGTCGATGTGGACTCTTGGGGGAGATAAGCCTGTTATCCCCGGGGTAGCTTTTATCCGTTGAGCGATGGCCCTTCCATGCGGAACCACCGGATCACTAAGCCCGACTTTCGTCCCTGCTCGACTTGTAGGTCTCGCAGTCAAGCTCCCTTGTGCCTTTACACTCTGCGAATGATTTCCAACCATTCTGAGGGAACCTTTGGGCGCCTCCGTTACCTTTTAGGAGGCGACCGCCCCAGTCAAACTGCCCACCTGACACTGTCTCCCCGCCCGATAAGGGCGGCGGGTTAGAAGGTCAATACAGCCAGGGTAGTATCCCACCGATGCCTCCACCGAAGCTGGCGCTCCGGTTTCCAAGGCTCCTACCTATCCTGTACAAGCTGTACCAACATTCAATATCAGGCTGCAGTAAAGCTCCACGGGGTCTTTCCGTCCTGTCGCGGGTAACCTGCATCTTCACAGGTACTATAATTTCACCGAGTCTCTCGTTGAGACAGTGCCCAGATCGTTGCGCCTTTCGTGCGGGTCGGAACTTACCCGACAAGGAATTTCGCTACCTTAGGACCGTTATAGTTACGGCCGCCGTTTACTGGGGCTTCAATTCGCACCTTCGCTTACGCTAAGCGCTCCTCTTAACCTTCCAGCACCGGGCAGGCGTCAGCCCCTATACTTCGCCTTACGGCTTCGCAGAGACCTGTGTTTTTGCTAAACAGTCGCCTGGGCCTATTCACTGCGGCTCTCTCGGGCTTGCACCCTAACAGAGCACCCCTTCTCCCGAAGTTACGGGGTCATTTTGCCGAGTTCCTTAACGAGAGTTCTCTCGATCACCTTAGGATTCTCTCCTCGCCTACCTGTGTCGGTTTGCGGTACGGGCACCTCTCACCTCGCTAGAGGCTTTTCTTGGCAGTGTGGAATCAGGAACTTCGCTACTATATTTCGCTCGCCATCACAGCTCAGCCTTATGGGAAACGGATTTGCCTATTTCCCAGCCTAACTGCTTGGACGCGGATATCCAATACCGCGCTTACCCTATCCTCCTGCGTCCCCCCATTGCTCAAATGGTGAGGAGGTGGTACAGGAATATCAACCTGTTGTCCATCGCCTACGCCTTTCGGCCTCGGCTTAGGTCCCGACTAACCCTGAGCGGACGAGCCTTCCTCAGGAAACCTTAGGCATTCGGTGGAGGGGATTCTCACCCCTCTTTCGCTACTCATACCGGCATTCTCACTTCTAAGCGCTCCACCAGTCCTTCCGGTCTGGCTTCACAGCCCTTAGAACGCTCTCCTACCACTGTTCGAAGAACAGTCCGCAGCTTCGGTGATACGTTTAGCCCCGGTACATTTTCGGCGCAGAGTCACTCGACCAGTGAGCTATTACGCACTCTTTAAATGGTGGCTGCTTCTAAGCCAACATCCTGGTTGTCTAAGCAACTCCACATCCTTTTCCACTTAACGTATACTTTGGGACCTTAGCTGGCGGTCTGGGCTGTTTCCCTTTCGACTACGGATCTTATCACTCGCAGTCTGACTCCCAAGGATAAGTCATTGGCATTCGGAGTTTGACTGAATTCGGTAACCCGGTAGGGGCCCCTAGTCCAATCAGTGCTCTACCTCCAAGACTCTTACCTTGAGGCTAGCCCTAAAGCTATTTCGGAGAGAACCAGCTATCTCCAGGTTCGATTGGCATTTCACCCCTACCCACACCTCATCCCCGCACTTTTCAACGTGCGTGGGTTCGGGCCTCCATTCAGTGTTACCTGAACTTCACCCTGGACATGGGTAGATCACCTGGTTTCGGGTCTACGACCACGTACTCATGCGCCCTATTCAGACTCGCTTTCGCTGCGGCTCCGCATCTTCTGCTTAACCTTGCACGGGATCGTAACTCGCCGGTTCATTCTACAAAAGGCACGCCATCACCCGTTAACGGGCTCTGACTACTTGTAGGCACACGGTTTCAGGATCTCTTTCACTCCCCTTCCGGGGTGCTTTTCACCTTTCCCTCACGGTACTGGTTCACTATCGGTCACTAGGGAGTATTTAGCCTTGGGAGATGGTCCTCCCGGATTCCGACGGAATTTCACGTGTTCCGCCGTACTCAGGATCCACTCTGGAGAGAACGAAGTTTTGACTACAGGGCTGTTACCTTCTATGGCGGGCCTTTCCAGACCTCTTCATCTACCTCGTTCCTTTGTAACTCCGTATAGAGTGTCCTACAACCCCAAGAGGCAAGCCTCTTGGTTTGGGCTAATCCCGTTTCGCTCGCCGCTACTCAGGGAATCGCATTTGCTTTCTCTTCCTCCGGGTACTTAGATGTTTCAGTTCCCCGGGTCTGCCTTCTCATATCCTATGAATTCAGATATGGATACCACTCCATTACGAGTGGTGGGTTTCCCCATTCGGAAATCTCCGGATCAAAGCTTGCTTACAGCTCCCCGAAGCATATCGGTGTTCGTCCCGTCCTTCATCGGCTCCTAGTGCCAAGGCATCCACCGTGCGCCCTTTCTAACTTAACCGTTAAAAAGAATCACTATGTGATATCTTGTGTTACTAATTGAATGTGATGTCTACTGTTATCTAGTTTTCAAAGAACACGTTTCGAAGGAATGATCCTTCAAAACTAAACAAGACAGGGAACGTTCTGTTTATAAGACCCAAGGTCTTATATTCCGTAAATATCCTTAGAAAGGAGGTGATCCAGCCGCACCTTCCGATACGGCTACCTTGTTACGACTTCACCCCAATCATCTGTCCCACCTTCGGCGGCTGGCTCCATAAAGGTTACCTCACCGACTTCGGGTGTTACAAACTCTCGTGGTGTGACGGGCGGTGTGTACAAGGCCCGGGAACGTATTCACCGCGGCATGCTGATCCGCGATTACTAGCGATTCCAGCTTCACGCAGTCGAGTTGCAGACTGCGATCCGAACTGAGAACAGATTTGTGGGATTGGCTTAACCTCGCGGTTTCGCTGCCCTTTGTTCTGTCCATTGTAGCACGTGTGTAGCCCAGGTCATAAGGGGCATGATGATTTGACGTCATCCCCACCTTCCTCCGGTTTGTCACCGGCAGTCACCTTAGAGTGCCCAACTGAATGCTGGCAACTAAGATCAAGGGTTGCGCTCGTTGCGGGACTTAACCCAACATCTCACGACACGAGCTGACGACAACCATGCACCACCTGTCACTCTGCCCCCGAAGGGGACGTCCTATCTCTAGGATTGTCAGAGGATGTCAAGACCTGGTAAGGTTCTTCGCGTTGCTTCGAATTAAACCACATGCTCCACCGCTTGTGCGGGCCCCCGTCAATTCCTTTGAGTTTCAGTCTTGCGACCGTACTCCCCAGGCGGAGTGCTTAATGCGTTAGCTGCAGCACTAAGGGGCGGAAACCCCCTAACACTTAGCACTCATCGTTTACGGCGTGGACTACCAGGGTATCTAATCCTGTTCGCTCCCCACGCTTTCGCTCCTCAGCGTCAGTTACAGACCAGAGAGTCGCCTTCGCCACTGGTGTTCCTCCACATCTCTACGCATTTCACCGCTACACGTGGAATTCCACTCTCCTCTTCTGCACTCAAGTTCCCCAGTTTCCAATGACCCTCCCCGGTTGAGCCGGGGGCTTTCACATCAGACTTAAGGAACCGCCTGCGAGCCCTTTACGCCCAATAATTCCGGACAACGCTTGCCACCTACGTATTACCGCGGCTGCTGGCACGTAGTTAGCCGTGGCTTTCTGGTTAGGTACCGTCAAGGTACCGCCCTATTCGAACGGTACTTGTTCTTCCCTAACAACAGAGCTTTACGATCCGAAAACCTTCATCACTCACGCGGCGTTGCTCCGTCAGACTTTCGTCCATTGCGGAAGATTCCCTACTGCTGCCTCCCGTAGGAGTCTGGGCCGTGTCTCAGTCCCAGTGTGGCCGATCACCCTCTCAGGTCGGCTACGCATCGTTGCCTTGGTGAGCCGTTACCTCACCAACTAGCTAATGCGCCGCGGGTCCATCTGTAAGTGGTAGCCGAAGCCACCTTTTATGTTTGAACCATGCGGTTCAAACAAGCATCCGGTATTAGCCCCGGTTTCCCGGAGTTATCCCAGTCTTACAGGCAGGTTACCCACGTGTTACTCACCCGTCCGCCGCTAACATCAGGGAGCAAGCTCCCATCTGTCCGCTCGACTTGCATGTATTAGGCACGCCGCCAGCGTTCGTCCTGAGCCAGGATCAAACTCTCCGATAAAGTAGTTTGACTGACTACGCACATCGCTGTGCGATTTTATTAAAACTTGAATTAACAGGTACGTTTTGTCTTGTTTAGTTTTCAAAGATCATTTTGTTATCGCTTTGTTAAAGCAACTTTATTAGTATACAACGTCGCTTTCTCAAAGTCAACAACTTTTTTAAATCTTTTTTTGGTGGAGCCTAGCGGGATCGAACCGCTGACCTCCTGCGTGCAAAGCAGGCGCTCTCCCAGCTGAGCTAAGGCCCCGTAAAAATGGTCGGGAAGACAGGATTCGAACCTGCGACCCCATGGTCCCAAACCATGTGCTCTACCAAGCTGAGCTACTTCCCGATTTCCCATATTGATAAAATATATGGCGCGCCCGAGAGGAGTCGAACCCCTAACCTTTTGATCCGTAGTCAAACGCTCTATCCAATTGAGCTACGGGCGCAAATTATAATGCCGAGGGCCGGACTTGAACCGGCACGGTAGTCACCTACCGCAGGATTTTAAGTCCTGTGTGTCTGCCAATTCCACCACCCCGGCGTGGATGGTATAGTTGGAGCGGAAGACGGGATTCGAACCCGCGACCCCCACCTTGGCAAGGTGGTGTTCTACCACTGAACTACTTCCGCAGACAGGATGTCCAGTTTTTATTTAACTGTCATCCTATATAATGCGGGTGAAGGGACTTGAACCCCCACGTCATAAAGACACTAGATCCTAAGTCTAGCGCGTCTGCCAATTCCGCCACACCCGCTTAAAAATGGTGAGCCATGAAGGACTCGAACCTTCGACCCTCTGATTAAAAGTCAGATGCTCTACCAACTGAGCTAATGGCTCTTCTTACAAGAGACTTGAATATTATATCATATAAAAGTGGTGCCGGCAAGAGGACTTGAACCCCCAACCTACTGATTACAAGTCAGTTGCTCTACCAATTGAGCTACACCGGCAAATGGTGGAGGATGACGGGCTCGAACCGCCGACCCTCTGCTTGTAAGGCAGATGCTCTCCCAGCTGAGCTAATCCTCCATAATTGCACTAACGTGCAATTGCTTGGCGGCGTCCTACTCTCACAGGGGGAAACCCCCGACTACCATCGGCGCTGAAGAGCTTAACTTCCGTGTTCGGCATGGGAACGGGTGTGACCTCTTCGCTATCGCCACCAAACAATTGAGAGTGTTCTCTCAAAACTAGATAACAGGTGTGACATCATTAGAAATTAGGTTAAGTCCTCGATCGATTAGTATCTGTCAGCTCCATGTGTCGCCACACTTCCACCTCAGACCTATCAACCTGATCATCTTTCAGGGATCTTACTTCCTTGCGGAATGGGAAATCTCATCTTGAGGGGGGCTTCATGCTTAGATGCTTTCAGCACTTATCCCGTCCGCACATAGCTACCCAGCGATGCCCTTGGCAGAACAACTGGTACACCAGCGGTGCGTCCATCCCGGTCCTCTCGTACTAAGGACAGCTCCTCTCAAATTTCCTGCGCCCGCGACGGATAGGGACCGAACTGTCTCACGACGTTCTGAACCCAGCTCGCGTACCGCTTTAATGGGCGAACAGCCCAACCCTTGGGACCGACTACAGCCCCAGGATGCGATGAGCCGACATCGAGGTGCCAAACCTCCCCGTCGATGTGGACTCTTGGGGGAGATAAGCCTGTTATCCCCGGGGTAGCTTTTATCCGTTGAGCGATGGCCCTTCCATGCGGAACCACCGGATCACTAAGCCCGACTTTCGTCCCTGCTCGACTTGTAGGTCTCGCAGTCAAGCTCCCTTGTGCCTTTACACTCTGCGAATGATTTCCAACCATTCTGAGGGAACCTTTGGGCGCCTCCGTTACCTTTTAGGAGGCGACCGCCCCAGTCAAACTGCCCACCTGACACTGTCTCCCCGCCCGATAAGGGCGGCGGGTTAGAAGGTCAATACAGCCAGGGTAGTATCCCACCGATGCCTCCACCGAAGCTGGCGCTCCGGTTTCCAAGGCTCCTACCTATCCTGTACAAGCTGTACCAACATTCAATATCAGGCTGCAGTAAAGCTCCACGGGGTCTTTCCGTCCTGTCGCGGGTAACCTGCATCTTCACAGGTACTATAATTTCACCGAGTCTCTCGTTGAGACAGTGCCCAGATCGTTGCGCCTTTCGTGCGGGTCGGAACTTACCCGACAAGGAATTTCGCTACCTTAGGACCGTTATAGTTACGGCCGCCGTTTACTGGGGCTTCAATTCGCACCTTCGCTTACGCTAAGCGCTCCTCTTAACCTTCCAGCACCGGGCAGGCGTCAGCCCCTATACTTCGCCTTACGGCTTCGCAGAGACCTGTGTTTTTGCTAAACAGTCGCCTGGGCCTATTCACTGCGGCTCTCTCGGGCTTGCACCCTAACAGAGCACCCCTTCTCCCGAAGTTACGGGGTCATTTTGCCGAGTTCCTTAACGAGAGTTCTCTCGATCACCTTAGGATTCTCTCCTCGCCTACCTGTGTCGGTTTGCGGTACGGGCACCTCTCACCTCGCTAGAGGCTTTTCTTGGCAGTGTGGAATCAGGAACTTCGCTACTATATTTCGCTCGCCATCACAGCTCAGCCTTATGGGAAACGGATTTGCCTATTTCCCAGCCTAACTGCTTGGACGCGGATATCCAATACCGCGCTTACCCTATCCTCCTGCGTCCCCCCATTGCTCAAATGGTGAGGAGGTGGTACAGGAATATCAACCTGTTGTCCATCGCCTACGCCTTTCGGCCTCGGCTTAGGTCCCGACTAACCCTGAGCGGACGAGCCTTCCTCAGGAAACCTTAGGCATTCGGTGGAGGGGATTCTCACCCCTCTTTCGCTACTCATACCGGCATTCTCACTTCTAAGCGCTCCACCAGTCCTTCCGGTCTGGCTTCACAGCCCTTAGAACGCTCTCCTACCACTGTTCGAAGAACAGTCCGCAGCTTCGGTGATACGTTTAGCCCCGGTACATTTTCGGCGCAGAGTCACTCGACCAGTGAGCTATTACGCACTCTTTAAATGGTGGCTGCTTCTAAGCCAACATCCTGGTTGTCTAAGCAACTCCACATCCTTTTCCACTTAACGTATACTTTGGGACCTTAGCTGGCGGTCTGGGCTGTTTCCCTTTCGACTACGGATCTTATCACTCGCAGTCTGACTCCCAAGGATAAGTCATTGGCATTCGGAGTTTGACTGAATTCGGTAACCCGGTAGGGGCCCCTAGTCCAATCAGTGCTCTACCTCCAAGACTCTTACCTTGAGGCTAGCCCTAAAGCTATTTCGGAGAGAACCAGCTATCTCCAGGTTCGATTGGCATTTCACCCCTACCCACACCTCATCCCCGCACTTTTCAACGTGCGTGGGTTCGGGCCTCCATTCAGTGTTACCTGAACTTCACCCTGGACATGGGTAGATCACCTGGTTTCGGGTCTACGACCACGTACTCATGCGCCCTATTCAGACTCGCTTTCGCTGCGGCTCCGCATCTTCTGCTTAACCTTGCACGGGATCGTAACTCGCCGGTTCATTCTACAAAAGGCACGCCATCACCCGTTAACGGGCTCTGACTACTTGTAGGCACACGGTTTCAGGATCTCTTTCACTCCCCTTCCGGGGTGCTTTTCACCTTTCCCTCACGGTACTGGTTCACTATCGGTCACTAGGGAGTATTTAGCCTTGGGAGATGGTCCTCCCGGATTCCGACGGAATTTCACGTGTTCCGCCGTACTCAGGATCCACTCTGGAGAGAACGAAGTTTTGACTACAGGGCTGTTACCTTCTATGGCGGGCCTTTCCAGACCTCTTCATCTACCTCGTTCCTTTGTAACTCCGTATAGAGTGTCCTACAACCCCAAGAGGCAAGCCTCTTGGTTTGGGCTAATCCCGTTTCGCTCGCCGCTACTCAGGGAATCGCATTTGCTTTCTCTTCCTCCGGGTACTTAGATGTTTCAGTTCCCCGGGTCTGCCTTCTCATATCCTATGAATTCAGATATGGATACCACTCCATTACGAGTGGTGGGTTTCCCCATTCGGAAATCTCCGGATCAAAGCTTGCTTACAGCTCCCCGAAGCATATCGGTGTTCGTCCCGTCCTTCATCGGCTCCTAGTGCCAAGGCATCCACCGTGCGCCCTTTCTAACTTAACCGTTAAAAAGAATCACTATGTGATATCTTGTGTTACTAATTGAATGTGATGTCTACTGTTATCTAGTTTTCAAAGAACACGTTTCGAAGGAATGATCCTTCAAAACTAAACAAGACAGGGAACGTTCTGTTTATAAGACCCAAGGTCTTATATTCCGTAAATATCCTTAGAAAGGAGGTGATCCAGCCGCACCTTCCGATACGGCTACCTTGTTACGACTTCACCCCAATCATCTGTCCCACCTTCGGCGGCTGGCTCCATAAAGGTTACCTCACCGACTTCGGGTGTTACAAACTCTCGTGGTGTGACGGGCGGTGTGTACAAGGCCCGGGAACGTATTCACCGCGGCATGCTGATCCGCGATTACTAGCGATTCCAGCTTCACGCAGTCGAGTTGCAGACTGCGATCCGAACTGAGAACAGATTTGTGGGATTGGCTTAACCTCGCGGTTTCGCTGCCCTTTGTTCTGTCCATTGTAGCACGTGTGTAGCCCAGGTCATAAGGGGCATGATGATTTGACGTCATCCCCACCTTCCTCCGGTTTGTCACCGGCAGTCACCTTAGAGTGCCCAACTGAATGCTGGCAACTAAGATCAAGGGTTGCGCTCGTTGCGGGACTTAACCCAACATCTCACGACACGAGCTGACGACAACCATGCACCACCTGTCACTCTGCCCCCGAAGGGGACGTCCTATCTCTAGGATTGTCAGAGGATGTCAAGACCTGGTAAGGTTCTTCGCGTTGCTTCGAATTAAACCACATGCTCCACCGCTTGTGCGGGCCCCCGTCAATTCCTTTGAGTTTCAGTCTTGCGACCGTACTCCCCAGGCGGAGTGCTTAATGCGTTAGCTGCAGCACTAAGGGGCGGAAACCCCCTAACACTTAGCACTCATCGTTTACGGCGTGGACTACCAGGGTATCTAATCCTGTTCGCTCCCCACGCTTTCGCTCCTCAGCGTCAGTTACAGACCAGAGAGTCGCCTTCGCCACTGGTGTTCCTCCACATCTCTACGCATTTCACCGCTACACGTGGAATTCCACTCTCCTCTTCTGCACTCAAGTTCCCCAGTTTCCAATGACCCTCCCCGGTTGAGCCGGGGGCTTTCACATCAGACTTAAGGAACCGCCTGCGAGCCCTTTACGCCCAATAATTCCGGACAACGCTTGCCACCTACGTATTACCGCGGCTGCTGGCACGTAGTTAGCCGTGGCTTTCTGGTTAGGTACCGTCAAGGTACCGCCCTATTCGAACGGTACTTGTTCTTCCCTAACAACAGAGCTTTACGATCCGAAAACCTTCATCACTCACGCGGCGTTGCTCCGTCAGACTTTCGTCCATTGCGGAAGATTCCCTACTGCTGCCTCCCGTAGGAGTCTGGGCCGTGTCTCAGTCCCAGTGTGGCCGATCACCCTCTCAGGTCGGCTACGCATCGTTGCCTTGGTGAGCCGTTACCTCACCAACTAGCTAATGCGCCGCGGGTCCATCTGTAAGTGGTAGCCGAAGCCACCTTTTATGTTTGAACCATGCGGTTCAAACAAGCATCCGGTATTAGCCCCGGTTTCCCGGAGTTATCCCAGTCTTACAGGCAGGTTACCCACGTGTTACTCACCCGTCCGCCGCTAACATCAGGAAGCAAGCTCCCATCTGTCCGCTCGACTTGCATGTATTAGGCACGCCGCCAGCGTTCGTCCTGAGCCAGGATCAAACTCTCCGATAAAGTAGTTTGACTGACTACGCACATCGCTGTGCGATTTATAATAAAACTTGAATTAACAGGTACGTTTTGTCTTGTTTAGTTTTCAAAGATCATTTTGTCACTTCGTTTAAGCGACTTTATTATTATAACTCGTTGACTCATTGAAGTCAATAACTTTTTTTGAAGTTATTTTTTTGTCATCGCCTTGTTTAGCGGCAACGAATAATAATATACCACCTTGTAAATAATAGTGCAATAGTTTTTTGAAGAAAAACCTAAGGAATTATAAAAGAGCGTCATCCTTCTATTAGAAAGGTTGACGCTCTTTTAAATTAGCGCTGTCTCATTTGCGGGAATAACAGTACATCTCGGATCGAAGGAGCATTCGTAAGCAGCATGACCAGGCGATCAATCCCGATGCCTAAGCCTCCTGTTGGCGGCATGCCATACTCCAGGGCTTCAACGAAGTCTTCATCCATTAAATGAGCTTCATCATTACCCTCTTCTCGTTCTTTTAATTGGGCTTCAAAGCGTTCTCTTTGATCAATAGGATCATTTAGCTCTGTGAATGCATTTGCGTGCTCACGGCCTACGATAAACAGTTCAAAACGGTCTGTGAAGCGCGGATCCTCTGGATTTTTCTTAGCAAGAGGAGAAATTTCTACTGGATGTCCATAAATAAACGTTGGCTGGATAAGCGTTTCCTCGATTTTTTGTTCGAAGAATTCGTTTATAATATGGCCCACTGTCATAGAGTCTTTAATCTCTACACTATGCTCTTTTGCATATTCACGGGCTTGCTCAACAGTTACATCTTCCCAGAAGTCAACGCCTGTCGCTTCTTTGACTGCGTCAACCATATGGATTCTTTTCCACTCAGGTTTCAGTTCGATTTGCTCTTCCCCGTATTGGATTGTCGTCGTGCCAAGCACCTCTTGTGCGATATGAGCGACAAGGTTTTCAGTTAAACTCATGATATCTTTATAGTCAGCATACGCTTCATATAATTCAATCATTGTAAATTCAGGGTTATGGCGTGTAGAGACGCCTTCATTACGGAAAACACGGCCGATTTCATATACTTTTTCTAAACCGCCGACAATCAAGCGTTTCAGATGCAGTTCAATCGCAATACGCATGTAGAGCGGAATATCTAAAGCATTATGATGGGTAATGAACGGACGCGCGGAGGCTCCCCCTGGAATGCTGTGCATAGTTGGTGTTTCTACTTCTAAGTATCCATGATCATCAAGGTATCTTCTCATCGCTTGAATGATCTTGCTGCGTGTAATGAACGTATGTTTGCTGTCTGGATTTACGATAAGATCCAAGTAGCGTTGACGGTAGCGCTGCTCAACGTCTTTTAAACCATGGTATTTATCCGGCAGCGGACGAAGCGCTTTTGTCAGCAAATCAAATGATGTTGCTTTTACAGACAGTTCGCCTACATTTGTTTTGAACACTTTTCCGGTTACGCCGATAAGGTCGCCAAGGTCGGAAGATTTGAAGATTTCATATTGGTCGTCACCAACACTGTCTTTTCTTACGTAGATTTGAATTTGACCTTCTAAATCCTGAAGGTGCGCGAAGCCGGCTTTTCCTTTGCCGCGTTTTGTCATCATACGGCCTGCGATTGTGACTTCAATCGCTTTTTCCTCTAACTCTTCTTTCGTTAGATTTTGATATGCCGCAATAATTTGCTCAGATTGATGAGTTCTTTCAAAATGTGCGCCGAATGGATCTATACCGTTTTCTCTCATCTGATTCATTTTGTCGCGTCTGACTTGCAGCTGGTCGTTCAATTCTTCATGATTATGCTCTTCTTGACTCATTGTTATCACTCCATTACAGATATTGTTTCATGAAAAAAGCAGAAAAACTGCCAGCGTAAAACTGGCAGTGAGCAGCAAATAGAGGTGAGTGTTATCCTACTTTTGCGTCTTGAAGCTCTTTTGCCTCAACTTCAACAGTAAATGCATCTAAAAGCTGTACAAGCTCTTCTCTTGTCTCGCAATGATTGATTCCATTACGAACCTCCGCATTGCCTCTTATGCCTTTCAGATACCATGCAGCGTGTTTTCTCATTTCTCTTACCGCTACATTTTCACCTTTTAAGTTAATCAGGCGGTCAAGATGCAGTTTGCATACCGCCATTTTTTCGCGTACTTGCGGCTCTTCTTTTAATTCACCTGTTTCAAGGTATTGAACCGTACGGTAAATCATCCACGGATTGCCTAACGCGGCACGGCCGATCATGACCCCGTCTACTCCTGTTTCATCAAGCATACGCTTAGCATCCTGCGGCGTCTTGACATCGCCGTTCCCGATAACCGGTATCGATACAGATTGTTTTACTTCTTTGATAATATCCCAGTTTGCAGTTCCTTCGTACATCTGCACTCTTGTACGGCCGTGAAGTGCAACTGCTTTTCCGCCCGCACGCTCGACAGCCTGTGCGTTTTTCACCGCGAAAATGTGGTCTTCATCCCAGCCCATTCTCATTTTCACTGTGACTGGTTTATCGACGGCATCCACTACTGCAGAAACCATTTCATAAATCTTATCGGGATCGAGAAGCCATTTTGCTCCCGCATCACATTTTGTAATCTTTGGTACTGGGCATCCCATGTTAATATCAATGATATCAGCAGTTGTGTTCTGGTCTACAAACTTCGCCGCTTCCACAAGGGTTTCCTTTTTTCCTCCGAAGATTTGAAGGCTGAGCGGTTTTTCACGTTCATCAATGTAAAGCATACCCATTGTTTTGGCATTGTTGTAAAGGATCGCTTTGTCACTGATCATTTCAGCGCAGACCAATCCGGCTCCGAATTCCTTTACAGTCAATCTGAATGCTGAGTTGCAGACACCGGCCATAGGGGCCAGCACAACCCGGTTTTTTAATTGAATATCACCGATTTTAAACATTTTTCCCCTCCTTTCATTTGTTATTATTTTCTGGCGGCGCTAATTCGTCCGCGCTTATATTTAAAACATCTGCTGCACTTTGAATGATGGCAGCTGACGGCAATCGGTTTCCGCGTTCAATTTCGCCGAGAATAGAAACTGATATACCTAACGCTTTCGCAAATCCTTCTTGAGTATAACCTTTCAGCTTTCTGAATGCACGAATTCGTCTACCCCAGATTTCTGCTTCCATACTCTTACACCTTCTTGGTCGGTTTCCGCGCTTTTTGCCTCTTTTTCAACCCGCGTGCATATTTCCGCAAGCGGCGCGAGGACAAATAAACGCTCATACATTCTCGGATGCGGAACAATTAGTTGCTCTGTTTCAATATTTTCACGATTAAACAGTAAAATGTCAAGGTCTGCCGTCCGCGGCCCCCATCTGACTTCTCTCGTCCTGCCCAATTCATTTTCTATATGCTGCGTGAGCTCCAGGAGCTGAAACGGATTCAGCGACGTCTCGATTTCAACTGCCATATTTAAAAATTCATCTTGAGCTTCGTATCCGACTGGGTCTGTTTCGTAAATAGAAGACACTTTTGTGACTGTCACTGCCTCATGTTGATGCAGCATCGCCACCGCTCGCCGTAAATACGTTTCTCTATCTCCAATATTAGATCCAAGTGCTATATAAGCTGTATTGTTCATGATTTTTTTCTCGTGATTTCTATTGCTACTGATTTATAGTGGCCGGGAATTGGCGGATCTGGCTTAATCACTTTTACAGTACATTGCTGCACCTGATGAAATTTCTTCAGGACAGTGTCCGCAATACGTTCTGCCAGTGTTTCCACTAGTTTCACAGGCTCACCTTCGACGATATCTTTACATACGTGGTAAAGCTCGGCATAGTTAATGGTTTGCTCAAGGTCGTCTGTTTGTCCCGCTTTGCTTAAATCTAATTCTGCGGTTAAATCGACTTTAAAACGCTGTCCGAGCTTGTTCTCCTCTTTTAACACACCGTGGTAGCCGTAAAACTCCATGCCTTCTACGTAGATTTTATCCATGATGCATCCCTCCCTTGTTCAGCATTGCATCCATCATTTTCGCCATTCTGGCTATTTGTTTTACATCATGGACTCTCACAATGTCACAGCCTTTTTGAATGCCTAGACACACGGTTGCGCCTGTGCCCTCAGCCCGCTCCTCAGGCGGAAGATCCAAGACACGGCCGATAAATCTTTTCCGGGAGGTTGCAAGAAGAACCGGATAGCCAAGTCCGCTGAAAACTTCAAGTTTGTTCATGACTGCCAGATTATCGTGATAGTCCTTCGCAAAACCAATGCCGGGATCGAGGATAATGTTCTTTTCCTCTACACCTGCTTCAACAGCAATCTTTACACTTTCCATTAAGTCCGACAGCATATCCGGTATTAAGTCGTTGTAGTTTCTCTCTTTGCGGTTATGCATGAGAACGATCGGAACATTGTGTTCAGCTGCCACAGAAGCCATTTTCGGGTCATACTTTGCTCCCCAAATATCATTGATGATTGAAGCGCCGGCTTTAACAGCTTCATCTGCGACAGAAGCCTTGTACGTATCTACAGAGATCGGCACTGCGAGCTCTTTTGTAATCCGCTCAATCACAGGAATCACTCTGGACATTTCTTCGTCCTCGGACACATATTCGGCGCCGGGTCTTGTCGATTCGCCTCCGATATCAATGATATGCGCACCGTCATCAATCATCTCTTTCGCATGCAACAGGGCATTGTCCAGGCTGTCATATTTTCCGCCATCCGAGAAAGAGTCAGGCGTTACGTTTAAAATACCCATCACCAGCGTCTTTTCTCGATATGATAATGCGCTGGGTTTGGTATGGATTACTTGTGTTTGGTCTATCGTTTGCCGCGCCATTCTCTTCCTCCCTGTCATGAATTCATGTTCTTTATTTCTTGGTGGTATAGCGTTTGTAAAGCGGAAGTTATTTCTCCGTTTTGGCCCGGATAGTTCACTTCTTCTATTTTAGAAAACGGAATGATCTCAAGAACCGAGTTGGTCATCCATGCTTCATCTGCCGTCAAAAGGGCTTCAAGCTGGTAGCGGCCTGTTTTGACATCCATCCCTATTTTCTTTGCGTTCTCCATGACAAAACGTCTCGTGACGCCGTCAAGAATTCCGGTATCAAGTGATGGTGTATAGATAGAGCTGCCTTTTCTCCAGAAAACATTCGAAATGATGCCCTCTGCTACAGCGCAATCCTCCGTTAAAAAGATCCCTTCAAACCGCGGATCATTTCCGATCTCCCGTTTCGCATACATATTATTTAAATAGTGATGTGATTTTAACCGGAACGGCCCCTCCGGTGTGTTTCTCCGTACCGATAAAACCTTTCCTTCCTTTTGCAAAGGAAGACTTTCTGGTTTTAACTGATTAACAAAACATAAAACAGTCGGGTTATCGTAAGTTTGAGCAGCGAAGCCTTTATCACTGATGCCGGCTGATATGTTCAGCCTGACGCGGGCATTGCCGTCTTTGATATCATTCAGCCCGAGCAGCTTGTCCAGCATTTCAATCATCTCTTGTTTTGTCACAGTGTATTCGATTTGCAGATCCTTAAGTGCGCGTTCAAGCCGTTCTATATGCCAATCAAGCAGGAACGGCCGGCCTTCATAAAGCCTGAAGGTCTCAAAAACACCGATCCCATATAAAAAACCATGGTCAAAAGGAGAAAGAACTGCATCTTTCTCCTCTATAAATCGGCCGTTTACATATATCATCACGCAATGACTTCCTTGCGGTACGTTTCAATAAAATTTCTGAGCATTTCTTTTCCAAAGGAAGTCATAATAGACTCTGGATGAAATTGAACGCCTTCTATCGGAAGGTCATTGTGCCGAATAGCCATGATTTCTCCTTCTTTCGTTTGTGCGGTTACTGTGAAACAGCTTGGCAGCGTCTCAGGTTTTACGATCAGTGAGTGGTATCGTGTCGCCACAAGCGGGTTTTGCAAACCTTTAAAGATCGTCTTGCCGTCATGCTCGATTTCTGAGGTTTTTCCGTGCATCAGCCGCTCTGCTCTGACCACGTCTCCGCCAAACACCTGTGCGATAGACTGATGTCCGAGACACACGCCAAAAACGGGAATTTTGCCTGCGAAGTATTTAATTGCTTCAAGGCTGATTCCAGCTTCATCAGGACTGCACGGTCCGGGTGAAATCATTAAGAAATCCGGTGACAGCTCTTCAATTTGCTCTATTGTGATATCATCATTGCGTTTTACAATCAGCTCTTCTCCAAGCTCGCCCAAATACTGCACTAAGTTGTACGTGAAAGAATCATAGTTATCAATCATTAAAATCATTTCTCCGCTCACCTCATCTAATTTTTGTCTCTGCTTCGCTCAGCTCTAACGCCTTTTGCATCGCAAAAGCTTTTTTGAATGATTCTCTGTATTCATGCTTAGGAACAGAATCAATCACAACTCCTGCTCCGGATTGCATAAACGCCTGCCCTCCGGCTGCATAAATGGTTCGGATCACGATATTAAACTGAAGATCCTGATTATACCCAAACCACCCTATAGATCCAGTATAAAGCCCACGGCGTGTCGGCTCAAGTTCTTCTATAATTTCCATTGTCCTTACTTTAGGAGCACCTGTAATCGTTCCTCCAGGAAATACAGCATGAATAATATCTACAGCGTCGTATCCATCCTGCAGTTCACCTTGGACATTAGACACAATGTGCATGACGTGGGAGTATTTTTCAATTGCCATGAATTCATTAACCCGCACTGATCCGTAACGGGAAACTCTGCCCAGATCATTTCGTTCTAGATCAACCAGCATGACATGCTCAGCGCGTTCTTTTTCATTATGGATTAATTCATTTGCGAGCGCTTCGTCTTCCTCATCCGTTTTCCCTCTGGAACGAGTGCCAGCGATCGGTCTTGTCTCTAACAGTTTGCCCTTTTTGCTGACAAGAAGTTCAGGAGATCCGCAAATAATTTGGAAATCTGGTGTTTCTAAATATGCCATATATGGAGAAGGATTCACTTCTCTCAGCTTTTTGTAGATCTCATACGGGTGAGCAGACAGCGGCTGCGACTGCCTGATCGATAGATTGACTTGAAAAACATCTCCGCTGGCAATGTATTGCTTGATTTTCTCTACAGCCTGAGAAAAGCCTTCTTCAGTAAAAGGCGCTGCAAAGGAACCGTCAGCTGTATATGTCATCTCTTGTAACGGCTCACCGGGAAGCTCAGTCAGCCACATATGTTCGAGCTGGGACAGCTTTTCGTCCGCTGATTCGTTCTCATCATTCACATGAGTGACCAGCCAAAGAGCCTGTTCTTCATGGTCATAGACGGCGATATCATCAAAGACAAGAAAATAGATATCAGGTGTCTCCAGGTCATCTAATGAGAGCATTTTAAAATTTTCAATGTAGCGTGCGTAATCATAGCTAAGAAAGCCGATTGCTCCCCCTTGAAAATCAGGCAATTCTTCATCCGTTTCTGTTTCCAGCGTTTTAAACCAACTGTGGAAGGCGCGTAATGGGTCACCCTCTATAAACAGTGTCTCATCCCCATGCTTAATGGTTGTAATTCCGTCTTTTCCCTTGACAGCCGCAATTGGATCAAGACCGGCTATACTGTATCTGCCGCCTCTTGCACTTTCAAGAAGCACGTGCTGTTTTCTGGATTGTGAAAGTTTCTCATATTGTTGCAAGAATGAATCTTTTTGAAAAGGTACTTTTCTGCCTGCCGGTCTGCGTTGTGCCATTTATATCATTCCTCTGTTTTCTTTTTCTGCTTTTTTTATTGTAAAGCAATATCATGAGTGAAAAAAGTGAATTTCTCTTCCAAGGATAAGATTCGTCGCGGACACGGCATATTTGATGCACAAATAAAAAAACTCCCGGGCACCGGGAGTTTTTTCGAGCTTTTTAATCGAATTGATACAGCGGCGTACTCAAATAACGTTCGCCGTTACTCGGAATGATAGCCAATACTTTTTTGCCCTTTCCGAGTTTTTTCGCTACTTCAATAGCAGCATAAATGGCCGCACCTGATGAGATGCCTCCGAGAATTCCTTCTTCACGTGCAGCTCTGCGTGCATATTCAAATGCTTCTTCATTCTTCACAGGGAAAATTTCATCGTATACTTCAGTGTTTAAGATGTCGGGCACAAAGCCAGCTCCGATTCCCTGAATTTTGTGAGGGCCTGGTTTTCCTCCTGAAAGCACTGGGGAATCTGACGGTTCAACAGCGTAGATTTTGACGGAAGGATATGCTTCCTTCAGGACTTCACCCGCTCCTGTAATCGTTCCGCCTGTTCCGATTCCGGCTACAAATGCATCAAGCTGGTCATCACCGAATTGCTCAACGATTTCTTTACCTGTTGTTTGGCGATGGATTTCAGGGTTCGATGGATTGTTAAACTGCTGCGGCACGAAGTATCCGTGTTTTTCAGCAAGCTCCTCCGCTTTCTTAATGGCGCCTTTCATGCCTTCCGCACCCGGAGTCAGCACAAGCTCAGCACCATATGCGCGAAGAAGGTTGCGGCGCTCCATGCTCATTGTGTCAGGCATAACCAAAATCGCTTTTAAACCTTTAGCCGCAGCAACCATTGCCAGCCCGATTCCTGTATTTCCGCTTGTCGGTTCAATGATTGTATCGCCAGCTTTTAATTTCCCTTCTTTTTCAGCGGCTTCAATCATCGCTAAACCGATACGGTCTTTTACACTGCTTCCAGGGTTCATGTATTCAAGCTTCAAATATACATCCGCACTGTTTTCATCAACAAGGCGATTTAATTTAACGATTGGCGTATTCCCAATTAATTCAGTAATGGAGTTTGCTACACGTACCATTCTCGACACCTCAATTTCCGACTATTTGTATTGGTATTATGTATATAATCTATCAATTTCAAAATTTTTTGTCAATCATTTAGTACTTTTTTCCCCATAGAACCAAGACACGTCAGCTTCTTTCCAAAGCGATTTTACAGTTGCTTTATCACCTAACTGATCCATTGCGATCTGGCGTTTAATCTGATTCTTCACTTCATCATATGAGAACGTTCTCGCATTTAACCTTTCTTTCAGTTGAATAATCGCATAGCCGTTGTTTACCTTTATCGGTTCGTTTGACCATTCATCTTGTTTTAGTGTCTTTGCTTCTTCAATGTATGATGACGGAATGTTGTCTGATGCCACGGTGACAAACCCTAAATCTCCCCCGTACGGTGACGTATACCTGTCTGTGGACCGTTCCGCCGCAACAGCTTCAAAGCTCGAGCCGCCTTCAAGCTCTTTTAAAACTTGTCTGGCTTCCTCTTCATCCTTTACAACAATATGCCGAATACGATACGAATCATCAAACTGATACAGTTCTTTATTTTGATTATAAAATGATTTCATTTCTGTCTTTGAAATATCAATATCCTTTGTTAATAATTCCTCAAGAAGAATATTATAGCGAATTTGGTCTTTCCACTCTTTTTCAGTTGTATGCTCGTCTTCGTAAAATGAATTATTCACCGCCTTAATCAGCAGAAATTCCCGATCAATTTCGCTTTTAGATACTTTGAGATTGTTCTTTTTGGCAAGCTGCTCTACCACTCGGACATTGATCATATCTTCAAGTGTTGATTTTCCGTATTCATCTTCCATTTCCTTCAGCCATTCTTCTCTTGTGACGCTTTTGCCTCCAATAGTAGCAATGGACTCGTCGGACAGGGAAGCACTGGCTTGAGATTTCGTCAGTGTATATGCCACTGCGATACAGCATACCAGCAGCGCGCCCCAAATGATTGTCCAGATTGTTCTTGATTTCAAATTTACTGTCAGCCCCTTTTCTTAAATTCAAAAAACCCGCTAAAGAGCTTAGCGGGTCGTTTGGTCTCGAAGCTCTTCCAGCTCTTCTTTTGTAAATAAGTACTTTTCATTACAAAAATGGCATACTGCTTCGGCTTGTCCATCTTCTTCTATCATATCTTGAATTTCTTTTTTGCCTAGTCCTAAAACGGCTGTTTCAAAACGCTCTTTTGAACAAGGGCAATGGAATTTAACAGGCATGGTTTCCAAAATCTCAGGCTTTTCTCCTAAGACTTCTTCCAAAATTTCTTCCGGTGCAAGCCCTTTTTGAATCAGTTTAGAAATAGGTTCTACTACAGATAAACGCTGTTCAATTTTTGTAATGGTTTCATCATCTGTTCCCGGAAGGAGCTGAAGAATGAAACCTCCTGCCGCCAAAATGGTGTTGTCTGGGTTAACAAGCACGCCGACACCTACAGAAGAAGGAACCTGCTCCGATGATACAAGATAGTACGTAAAATCTTCCCCCAGTTCTCCGGAAACGATTTCTACTTGCCCTGTGAAGAACTCGCGCAGGCCTAAATCTTTTACAACACTTAATGTTCCATCTGTTCCAACAGCTCGTCTGACATCCAGCTTGCCGTGTTCATTCAAGTCAAAATGAACATGCGGGTTTGAGACATATGCCCTGACTTCCCCTTTAGCATTTGCATCAGCAACAATCGCGCCGATTGGCCCGCCGCCTTCCACTTTCACTGTCAGCTTATCATCACCTTTCAGCATAGAACCAAGCATTAGTGAAGCTGTCATTGTACGGCCCAGTGCAGCAGATGCTGTCGGCCATGTATCATGCCGTCTCTGTCCTTCATTCACCATATCAGTCGTTTTTGCAGCATATGCCCGAACTTTTCCGTCATACGCCAGCGCTTTTACTAAATAATCCATTGCAAAACCTCCTATACACTTCCCACGCGGTTTCGTTCATAAATCAATTCCAGCCCTTTTAGGGTTAAGAATGGATCAACGATGTCTATACAATCTGATTCGTTTGCGATTAATGGCGCAAGACCGCCTGTCGCAATGACTTTCGGTTCTTGTTTTGCCTGCCATTTCATTCGTTTTACGATTCCTTCCACTTGGCCGACATAGCCAAATAAAATCCCTGATTGCATCGCGCTTACAGTGCTTTTTCCGATAATATTGTCAGGCCGGGCGATTTCAATACGCGGAAGCTTCGCCGCACGCGAGTACAGCGCCTCAGTCGAAATTGTAATTCCAGGCGCAATCGCTCCGCCCATATATTGTTTGTTTTCATCGATATAACAGTACGTTGTGGCTGTACCGAAATCAACAACAATCAAAGGATTGCCGTACAAGTGAATGGCCGCAACAGCATTTACGATTCTGTCAGCGCCTACTTCTTTCGGATTGTCGTACTTTATATTTAAACCGGTTTTCATACCAGGACCGACAATTTGCGGTTCGATATGAAAGTATTTTGTGCACATTCTCTCTAACGCAAACATGATTGGCGGCACAACTGAAGAAATAATAATGCCTTCTATTTGTTCAAACATGAGACCTGAATGATCAAATAAAGAGCGCAGAATCATCCCAAACTCATCTTCTGTTTTATGCCTGCTTGTTTCTATACGCCAGTGATATTCTAATTCACCCTCATGATATACACCAAGTACAGTATTGGTGTTCCCCACATCAATAACAAGTAACAACCTCTATCACCACTTTTGAATAGTTTCTCTATCATTACTTTTACAAACATTCTACAATACCATACACGATCGGCGGCTCATTTGTAAACAAATCGATACCATAATTGGATGATTGAAAAGAGGGGCAGCAGAGGCGGGATTCACATAAAAAAACTGCCAGCGTCAGCCGGCAGTTTTTATCAGAAAGCGTTACTCTTTCGTATCGTCTTTCTTTTCTTCTTCTGTTTTTGACAGAATGTTTACTTTGACATCATCGTTCTTCTCATCATCAGAGAACTTACGCTCAGGCAATGTTCCGTGATCGACAAGGTGTTTGATTTGTTCAGCATCCAGTGTTTCAACTTCCAGAAGCGTCTGAGCAATCAATTCAAGCTTGTCACGATTTTCTGTCAGGATTGTTTTCGCACGCTCGTAACACTCTTTGATAATGCGCTGAATTTCCTGATCAATTTCGTAGGCAATTTGATCACTGTAGTTTTGTTCGTTGTTGAAATCACGGCCTAAGAATACCTGGCCACCCTGAGACTGTCCAAATTGCAGCGGTCCCAGTTTTTCTGACATACCGAATTCTGTAACCATTCGTCTTGCAATATTTGTCGCACGCTGGAAGTCATTGTGCGCTCCTGTGCTGACTTCGCCAAAGATAATTTCTTCAGCAACACGTCCGCCCAAGAGACCGACAATTTTATCAAGCAGCTCCGGCTTTGTCTGGAAGTAACGGTCTTCTCTTGGAAGCATAACTGCATAACCGCCAGCCTGGCCCCGAGGAACAATCGTTACTTTATGAACCATATCAGCCTCATCTAAAACGAGTCCGATAACGGTGTGTCCGCCTTCGTGATATGCCACGATATTGCGTTCTTTCTTGGAGATGACGCGGCTTTTCTTAGCTGGTCCGGCAATAACACGGTCCGTAGCTTCATCAATGTCGCGAGCATCGATTTTTTTCTTGTTTTGACGAGCCGCCACAAGAGCAGCTTCATTCAATAGGTTTTCTAAGTCAGCGCCTGAGAAACCAGGTGTTCTCATGGCAATCGATTTCAGGTTTACCGTTTCATCCAGCGGTTTGTTTCTCGCATGGACTTTCAATACAGCTTCACGTCCAATTACATCTGGGCGGTCCACTGTGATTTGACGGTCAAAACGTCCCGGACGAAGTAAGGCTGGGTCCAAGATGTCCGCACGGTTCGTTGCGGCAATGATGATAATTCCTTCATTGGCACTGAATCCGTCCATTTCAACAAGCAATTGGTTGAGCGTCTGTTCACGTTCATCGTGTCCGCCGCCGAGACCCGCTCCACGCTGGCGTCCGACTGCGTCAATTTCATCAATGAAGATCAAACAAGGCGCATTCTTTTTCGCGTTTTCGAACAAGTCACGCACACGGGAAGCACCGACACCTACAAACATTTCAACGAAATCAGATCCGCTGATGCTGAAGAATGGTACACCGGCTTCACCGGCTGATGCTCTTGCAAGAAGTGTTTTACCGGTACCCGGAGGTCCTACTAAAAGCACACCTTTAGGGATTCTTGCGCCAAGCTCGGCAAACTTGCGGGGATCTTTCAGAAATTCAACAACTTCCACGAGTTCTTGTTTCTCCTCGTCTGCCCCTGCAACGTCTTTAAATTTGACGCGTTTCTTTTCCTCTGTATATAGCTTCGCCTTACTCTTACCAAAGTTCATGACACGGCTGCCGCCGCCTTGAGCTTGATTGAGCAGGAAGAAGAACAGAATAAAGATAATGACAAATGGGATGATGGTCGTCAGGAACGTCACCCATCCGCTTGTTTCTTGAGCGGGATCAACCTTTACATCTGTCTTTTTTATAGCATTAAAGATCTGGTCTGCTCCCTTTCCTTCAGGAACATGAGTCAAAAAGTATTGATCCTTGTCGTAATTTTTCAGCTGTCCTTTCACCTCATAAACACCTCTGACAGGCTGAACCGACACGCTATCAACTTTCCCGTCATCCAGGTTTTTGATGAACGTGCTGTACGACATATTTTCTGTTTTCGGATTTGAGGTCTGGAAGTAGCTCACAACCCCGATTACTACTAATAAAATAAGTAAATAAAAAATGGTATTACGGAAGACCCGATTCATTCCTTACCTCCTCCCACAGTAAGCACAACTATGTTCAATAGTACCATAGAAAATCATTCCAATACAACCAATAACCATCTCGGAAGCAGGCTGCCGATCAGCTTTCATAAACTGCCGGTTTTAACACTCCGATATAAGGCAGATTGCGATAGCGCTCAGCATAATCAAGTCCGTAACCCACTACAAACGCGTCAGGAACTTTAAAGCCGACGAAGTCTGCTTTAATGTCCGCTTTTCTTCCGCTTGGTTTATCCAAAAGGGTAACAATCTTAATTGATTTTGCTTTACGGTATCGGAAGAGCTCTACTAGATAACTTAAGGTTAACCCACTGTCGATGATATCTTCAATAATTAAGATGTCCCGGCCCTCTACAGATGTATCCAAATCTTTAATGATTTTTACTTCTCCAGATGAAACCGTAGATTTTCCGTAGCTTGATACATCCATGAAATCCATTTCCAAATATGTATCAATATGCTTGATAAGATCCGCCATAAAAGGAAGAGCTCCTTTTAACACACCGATTGCCAACGGAAATTTATCTTGATACTCGCTTGTTAAGTCTGCACCTAACTCTTTTACTTTCTCTTGTATCTCTTCCTCTGAGATCAGAACTGTTTCAATATCATGTTTCATCATGATTATGCTTGCCCCCTACACTTTTCATGCTGTCTATATTGTAATACAATGCGGTCACTGTTTGGAATCACAAGATCTTCAAAAATGGATTTTTTCAAGCCCGGTATCCAGATAATTTCACCGCTTGCATCCGTCACAACCGGCCAGTTGTCTCTTTCTTGCAGAGGCAATTTCTTATCAATAAATATATCCTTTACCTTTTTCGAGCCGTTCATCCCTTTTAGTTTTATCCGATCGCCGGCTTTTCTTGTCCGGATCGTCAAGGGAAATCTCACCTTATCTTGACTTGTAATAAAAACAGAATTCCCATGACCTTCAAGAGATTCCGCGTTACGCTTTGCCTCTATCAGAAATCCGTTTGGGAGCACTGCCGTCTCATCGGCAGCTCCGCTTATTTGATATTCAAAGGGAACATTTTTGCACTGCCATTGTTCAAATGTAAACAAACATGTCTGATATGATTTGACCACCTTCAGTCCTTTCGGAAAGTCCAGTACTCCTGAAGGACCGCCCTTATCCGCCCAATCCAAAAACTGCTGAATATGATGAGCTGAAAAGGATGATGGAACGTTTTCATAAAGATAGTTTAATATTAGTTGAACTCCTCTTCTTTGTAAAGGCATCGGGAGGGCAAGCAATTGAGAGGAATTGATTTCAACTGATATTTTAGACTGGCTTGTGATTACTTTATTCATTTCTTCTTTCGTTAATGACTGTAAGAATTGCTCATCTTCAGTCAGTGCTTCGCTTACTTTCTGAAACCTTTTATGCACATCCGGTGATTCCTGTTTCAAAAAAGGGAGCACTGCTTTTCTGAATCTGTTTCTAGTGTAATCATCTTTGGCGTTGCTTTCGTCCGTCCGGTAGCTCAAAGCGTTTTCATGGCAATAATGAAGAATCTCTTCTTTTGTAATGGCTAGAAATGGTCTGATCATCTGTCCCGTTTCAAACCGTCTTACCGGCTGCATGCCGGCAAGTCCAGCTCCGAGTATGCCTTTGGCCAGTCTCATAAGCATTGTTTCAACCTGATCATCTCCATGATGAGCAAGTGCAAGATAATCCGCTTGATGCTTGGACATCACTTCCTTAAAAAACTGATATCGGCAATCACGGGCAGCTGCCTGCTTGTTGAGACCGTTTTTCTCAGCATACGCAGTTACATTGATTTGAGCCGTTTCACATTTGATCTGTTCAGCCTCACAATATGCTTGGACAAAACGCATGTCTTCCTCAGATTGTGCCCCTCTGAACCGGTGGTCTACGTGAGCCGCAATCACATTGGCTGAACGGCCGTATAACGCATGAAGCGCGTGAAGGAGAGCCATCGAATCCGGACCGCCGGAAACGCCTACAATAATTGTCGCCCCTTTTAACGTAAGATTGTGTTTGATAAAAAAATCTTTGACACTGTTCACAATGTCCTCCTCACAATGAGCAGGTATTTTAAAGATATTCATATCCTATCACTTTCAATCCTTCCAAGCAAAGAAGAAGCATGGGTATTGCAGATTGCGGCTGTCAAATAAGGAAAAAGATAATGTAAGCGAAATAAAGCGCCAAAACACTGATTACGATAAGAGCGGTTTCGAATAACCCTCCGGACTTAGCGCCCTTCTTTTTAGGTGCATATCTCGTCTGTGTTACTTTTCCCTGGCGCATTTTTTGCTGTCTTTGTCTTGAGATAGGTTGCGCCGAAGTTGGCGTTTTTCCGGCCTGTTTTCTTTGCGCTGCCTTTTGCCCTGCTGCGAGCATCTCTCTTTTCATCTCGTCAGCGGAATCATAATGGCCATTTAAAGCAGAAATAAGCACTTTTTTATACTTTTGCAACACCGGACTGCCTTCGATTAAAGATCGCAGTTGTTCCTTTGGCTGGCTTGTTTTTTTGAATTCCTTTTTATGTACACAGTTGATCATAATCATAGCAACCGCAAACAAGTCGTAAGAGGGCTCTGCTTTTCTTGTCCCATACCCCCAATATCCTCTGTCGTAAAACTCGGTATACTCTTTTATCGCTCGGCCCTCCTTGGTTGTTCCGCCTACATCTATGCATCGGATTCTGGCTGGCGGACCGGTGACAATCAGATTATCCGGCTTAAGGTCGCCGAATATCCACCCTTGCTGATGAAGCACGGATAAGCTGGTTAACAGCTGAATCATCAAGACCGGAATCCATTCTGCTCCTTTGTCACTGACGAATTGTAAAAGCAACGGGCCTTTTATGTATTCCATTGCATAAAATGAAACCTTTGTATTAGCACTGGGAATAAAGGCATCATCAGTGTCAAAAAAAGAAGGCCCCATCGTTACGGACTGGGCCTTTGAAAAAGATTTTAAGACATTCACTTCAGAAGTAATAGACAGGCTGTCATCGCTTACCTTTAAGGCAACATGTCCATCTGATGCTTCTGCCAAATACACAATTCCATTGGCCCCTTTTCCAAGCTGTTTACGCAGTGTGTAAGTATTTCCATTCCACTTGCCCTTTACTCTCGTTCCCGGCTTGAGGCTACATGCCAAACTCGTCAAAGTGTCGTTCATCATCTGCTAGCATGCTCCTTCTTGAGCGGATTTTTTCGAATTGCTGTGTCGCTTCACGAATCGCCGGACCTGTCGGCGTGATGCCGCCTGTCGATAGCTTCGCAAAGAGTGTGGAAAGAGACTGCAGCTTCGGTGTCCAATTTAGCACAAGCTCGACCTCCTGTTTTTTCCCGGGAAATATACACATCGCAAATTCGTTATTCCCTATTCGGGAGTTAAGACTAACGGACAAGTCAATCAGTGCTTCTTTCACTGTAGGGAGCTTTGGCGCCATACTAGCGCTTGTATCAACGAGAACCAAAACCTGAAGATGCACTGTTTCTCCCAGTTCATCTACCACTTCCATGACTTCGCCGCGTTTTTCCGGAGAAAGCTCCTCCATTTCCACATTCTTTCCCAGGATTTGCTTCAGTTCTTGATTTACCACCCCTTGCAGGGTTTGCGTCATTGCTTTTTTGGTTACCATTTGAACCGTTTGCGAAAGCTGTGATGCGTAAACGACCTGATGCACGCCGCCTCCAGCAAGCGCAATCCCTTCGACTTCTTTCATAGCCTCGTGGTCAATTTTGTTTTCTTCCATTATACCTATGACATTTACTGTAATCCCTTGCTCTTTAGCAAAAGCAGCCATAGCAAGCGGATCTTCACCATGATTTGAGCAGCCATCCGTTATCAGCAGAATTTGATTTAAACGTCCGTTGTTCACATTCATTCCTCCTGGAGAATACGATGATTCTCAGATTCATATAGTTCCATCTTCGCCAGAAGAAAATTGATTTATACGGAAGCGTTATGAAATTTCTTGTTTGCTTTGAAAGATGGCCGGAACGGGAATAGACGCCCACTTTGGTGTGTTGTGATCAATTCGGACGACAACAACCGTCATATCATCATCAATTTGGCCTGATCTTGTGCGAATCACTTCCTCCATGAGTAAGTCAGCAATTTCCTGCGGATCATCTGTTTTTAACCCTTTCATTTTGCGCTTCATCCATAAATCATGATTTTCCACGTGTTTAGGGCCTTCGAAAATACCGTCACTCATCATGATCAGGAGGTCTCCCGCCTTCAGCTGCTCACTCACAACCTCAACGTCGAATTCGTTAATAATGCCGATTGGCAGATTGCTCGCTTGGACTTTCATCACCTGCTCACCCCGTTTGATAAAGCTCGGTGTTGATCCAACCTTTAAAAACTTACAGCTCGCATCCTGAAGGTCGATAATAGAAAGATCGAGCGTGGAATATATTTCATCCGTTGTCCGCAGAGACAGTATGCTGTTGATCGTTTTGATTGCTATTTTTTCATCAATTCCTGATTCAAGGATCTTTTCAAGAAGTTTAATCGTTTCATTGCTTTCAAAGTGAGCCCTCGCGCCATTGCCCATGCCGTCGCTGATAGCAGCTGCATATTTTCTTGCGCCCAGCTCCATCATGCTGTAGCTGTCGCCGGAGACAAGGCCGCCGCCCTTCGCTGCATGAGCCGCACCCGTAGACACTCTGTACGATTTTGTTGATCCAAACGCGACATGGCTGTATCCATTTGGATGCGGCGAATGCTGCTCGGCTTTCACGAGAACTTGCTCTTCCAAAATGTCAGAAAGCATAGGCGCTATGATTTTTTCACTTTCTCCATGCCCGCTGAATGGGATTGTCATTTCAATATCAATGTTCCCCTGTTCAAGGCTGTAAATTTCCACCTGCTGAATCTCTATTCCAAAATGCTGAAGAGCCTCAATAATTTGTTCTTCTTGGATAAAGTGCTGTTCCCTCTCCCTTTTTATTTCCCGAGAAAAGTCTGCCATGACCTCTGAAACACCCAAGAGCTGTTCAGCCACAAGCCGCCTGCTGTCCTGCACTTTTTTCTTAAGGGTTAAATGCGCATGATGATAGGCAAGTTCATCCTCTATCAACTCTTCAACCTGACGCGATTTAGAGCAATACTGGTGAAACTCTTTTTTCAGCCTTCGGTTTGAAGCATACTCTTTTTCCTCTGTTTCAAGCATAACTTGTTTCATTAAATCATATGTTTTATCAAAGTTCTGAACCCAGCACCTGTTTTTCTTGTAGCACGTTTGACAGGAATGCTCCGTAATTTTACTTAAAAACAGATCGACTTCGCTGTCATCTGTTTGTTCGTCAGACGCTTGATAAAAGGTTGCAAAGCTTTCTGACAATGCATGAAATACATTGGAGAACTGATCCACCTTTTGAGCAGTGACATCTCTGATTTTTCTCGCGTATTGCTGCTGCTCCTGAAGATGTTCCACAGTGCCCGGAATATATCTCGCCACTTTTCTTGTGATGGACTGAGGCGTAAGCAGAAACAGGCCGACTGCTATCAATGACTCATAGAGCGTTGTCATCAGACCGGCAGAGCCTTCTCCATATAAAGAAATAAGAAGCGACCCGATAATCAGCCCGATTGCCGCACCTGCTTTTTTTCCTTCTTTCAGCAAACCGCCTAATAAGCCCGAAAAAGCGAGCAGACTCATTTGATAGAGATTTCCGATATTGGCTAAGCCGAGAATCAGGCCTGTCACGACACCCACTGTACAGCCGATGCTTGCACCGCCGATGAAGGAAAAGCTTAATACAACATAACGGGCCAGGATATGTTCTGCCTGCATCCCTTGATAGGACAAGCCTGCAAGTCCAGTCAGCACCGAAGCAATCAGAATCATAAAACAAATGATTTCTTCTATTTTTAAGGATTGTTTTACTTTCTTCACTGTGAAAATCGGAAGGCTTTGGAGGAAAATCAGCGTTAAAATAAAGGACAGCCCCGCTTCTACAACAGCCATCACATAATCATAGGTTGTAAACGCGCCATTCTGAGCGTAAACAAAACCCGCTCTTGCCGCCGCCATGGAGAAGAACACGACAATCGGAAGGGCTTTCACACGATCATCTGTGATGAAGGATGCTACTTTAGAAAACACGAAGAATGCAAGCAACGCCGCTAATATGAGTAATGAGTGCTTCGGAGAAATTGTCATTGCACCTGCAAGCACAGCCAGCACTGCATACAGCGCCTTGTCTCTTCTGATCAGAAGCATTGCCCCAAAGAAAGGAAGGGCGAAAGGAAGGACCTCGGATAATATGAAAGCTCGTCCAAGCAAAAACCCGATGACGACATAAATGAATCCTTTATAGAAAAACAGTGAATGCAAATGATGAGTCACCAGCTTCGCTCCCCTGTTAAAAAACGATTGGAGTTTTTCAAAAGCTTGTCCCGCCATTGGCCCGTTCACTCTTCTTTCTGCTTTTTCCATTTCTCTCATCTCCCACCTGTTATATTCGTTGCCTGTCATTATAGCGAAAGCACAGATAGGATTTTGTCAAAAGAAGGTAAGTATACCAAAGAAGTCTTCGACGGTTTCTGCCCTGAAATTCGTTTATGCGGAGAATTTCCAGAAAGATGTCTAAAAATGAAAAAAATCGGTTTCTGTAACAGAAACCGATTTTTCAGTATGACCCGTACGGGATTCGAACCCGTGTTACCGCCGTGAAAGGGCGGTGTCTTAACCGCTTGACCAACGGGCCTAACAAATATGGTAGCGGCGGAGGGGATCGAACCCCCGACCTCACGGGTATGAACCGTACGCTCTAGCCAGCTGAGCTACACCGCCATATTGTTTTGTGCTTCTAAGCACAAGTTATATAATACAAAGGTTTGTCCTTTTCGTCAACAGAAACTTTAATGTTATAATTTTCTGACTCTTACCTTGAGAGAGCATATAAAAAAAGCACCCGTTGGGACGAACGGATGCTTCATTTATTTATAGAAAGCAGCAAGTTATCCTCTTCTTGCTCCGCGCCCTCCACGTTTTGATTCCGTATTGCGTTTTAAAGATGACAAGCGATCTTCGCTATCTTTTAAAAACTTGTTCATTTTCTGTTCAAAAGATTCTTTCGGACGGAAATCATTTCTAGGTCTGGCTTGCGGACGGTCTTTAGCTTTTTTAATAGATAAACCAATTTTCCCGTCTTTTTCAACGTTGATGACTTTCACTTCAACTTGGTCGCCGACTTTTAAGTGATCATTAATGTCTTTAACATAATTATCGGCTACCTCACTGATATGAACGAGACCGGTTGAGCCTCCAGGCAATTCAACAAATGCTCCAAAATTTGTAATACCTGTAATTTTCCCTTGCAACTTGCTGCCCACTTCAATCGACATAAAAAAAGTGCTCCTCCTTAGGCTTATAAAAAGATCGTTTGCTTAATTATACCTAAATAAAAATTTAAGTGTCAACAAGGCTACTTGTTCTTCTTCTCCACATTAAAGATTATTTCACCGTCTCCAGACATGAATAAGTCTCTTCTGGCAAGCTCTGTGACGTAATCTTCATCTTTTAATTTGGATATTTCTTCTTTTAAATCCGTTTGCTTTGTCTTTAAATTCTTCAGTTCTTTTTCAAGCTGTTCTTTCTTTTCTTCTTTTGCGCTAAGGGAAGATGTTTGGCTCCATACAGAGCTTGCCAGTACAATTGCCGTCAGAAATACGAGGGCGCCGAATACAGTCAACCGTCTGTACAGCCCTTTTCTTCTTCTTTTCTTCAGCTGATTTTGCCGCTCTACTTTTTCTTTATAGTCGTTTTGTATTTCAGTTATCGTTCGTTCCCTGGAAAAATTCAAATCAGACGGTCCTCCTTTCATCTCTTCAAAAAACGTGTAATGGTCGTTCTTATGGTTACCAATAGTTTCTTCTTCTTTTTTAGAAATCCTGCACCTTTTTGAAAATATCGTCTGAAAATTAGACGCAGTTTTTCAGGAAGAAGTTTCATACATTGTTTCACGATAAAGCGGATCGGAAAACACAGAACCATGACTATTTTATAAAGACATAACATGAGAAAACCGATCAGGCGGTATGTTCTCTGAAAGAGAAACGTGACCAGCCAGATGATGACTCCGCATGTCCACACAATAGGACGAAATAACACGTGCTGAATGAGCTTTTTTAAGAATTGATAAACAGAAACAACAAGATAAATGACGAATTTCAGTATTTTTATATAGATTCGTTTGCAAAGGCTTTGATACGTCGCAACGCCCAGCAGAACCGCCAAAAAAATGTACAGCCTGAATTCTCCCTCATTTACATGAAGCAAGACATAAAAGAAGAGCAGCCCCTGCAAAATCCAGAAAAGAATATCATGAATAAATAAAAGCCATCTGGCTGTTCTGGCACGAATGACAAAGAGCCTGTACGTATCAAGCGACGCGCCAAGCCAGAGGCCCATACCGGACATCGCCAGCATTGTATAGAATTGTGTCGTCAGCGTCATTTAAACAACTTGCTAAAAAACCCTTTAGCTTTATCCCCTTGTTGCTCGTCTAAATACACTAAATCAAATACCCTGCCTTTGATCGAAACAATCCCTTTTTCTACATCAAGATTTTTCATTTGAAGGTTTTCGCCTCTGACTGAGAGCATTCCCATCACTGTTTCCAGCAGGAATTCTTCGTTATCAAAGCTTTCAACTTGCTTAACCCCAGAAATATCTAAATGTTTCCGGCCTTTCATTGTCACATCGTGCTGTTCCGGAACAGAAGAAGAACCTTTTTGTTCATAATATGAATTCATCTATTCAGCCCCCATATCCTCGATACTTTTAGCATTATTACTGCATTGTATGAGGCGGGGGATTCTTTTAGAACAAGCCTATTCGCCGAGTTTTTCTTCCTTTAGCACCGTATACATATTTGCGGCTTCTTCTTTTTTCGTCGTGTCTTTGAGCTCATTCACTTGTACCGTTACAAGCTTTTGGCCGAAGCGGACCGTTAATTCATCTCCAGGTTTTACGTCTGAGCTTGCTTTAGCCTGATTTCCGTTAATGGAGATTCTGCCTTGATCAGCTACTTCCTTCGCTAGTGTACGTCGTTTAATCAGCCGTGATACTTTTAAAAATTTATCTAATCTCATATTATGATCTCCTCTCAGTTTCTTTTGCTTCATTCCACAGGTTGTCCATGTCCTCAAGAGACATATTAGCCAGCTCGATTCCCTTTTCCTTCGCTGTTTGCTCAATATAAGAGAAACGTCTCCGGAATTTATCGTTTGTCATCGCCAATGCTTCCTCCGGTTCTATTTTGTAGAAGCGGGCTACATTTACCAAGGCGAAGAGAACGTCGCCAAATTCGGCCTTGAGATTGTGTTCATGAGGGTCTTCAGAAACCTCCGAAGAAAATTCCGCCATCTCCTCATTCACCTTTTCCCAAATATCACTCACATCTTCCCAGTCAAAACCGACTTTTGCCGCTTTTTTCTGAAGTTTAGCAGCTTTAGAAAGAGCAGGAAGGGTTTTCGGGACGTTGTCTAACAAGGATTCTTCAGATGTATGTTTTTCTGCTTTTTTAATATCTTCCCAATTTGCCAAAACATCGTTTTCATCCTGAACCTTAACATCTTTAAACACATGGGGATGTCTTCGGACCATTTTTTCACTGATCCCTTTAATCACATCATCTATTGTGAAATAACCATCATCTTCACCGATTTGCGCGTGAAGCAGGACCTGAAGCAAAACGTCGCCAAGCTCTTCGATCATATGGTCTGTGTCTTCTTCGTCAATTGCTTCGAGAAGTTCATAACACTCTTCAATCATGTATTGTTTTAATGACTGATGAGTCTGCTTTTTATCCCACGGACAGCCGTTAGGCCCGCGAAGCTCTCTGATAATGCGCCGAAACGCGGAGAACTCCCGGTACAGCAGCTTCTCTTCTTTAATCGGCGGAATATACACACTTGTTAAGTTATTCATGGCGACATTACGGTCCAATTCAAATAAAGGCACTCTCCGAATATCCTCATCGCGGCTTCCGGCGGCCGTTACAATTACAACTTCATAATCATCCGGCAGCTTCTCCATTAATGTCAGCTTCACTTCGGATGCAGTCATTTGGTCGTAAACCTGACAAATGATCAGGTGATGTCTGAGCTCAAGCTCATCCGCGCTCAATGTGCCGGCATCCACAAATTGAAAGCCTTCAATGGGATCAATTTGCAAGGCATTAAAAGTGGCATCAAGAAAACTTTGCCCTCCCGCGACTTTCACCTGAATGTTTTTTTCTTCCTGCCGCTCCGTCAGCAGCTGTACTGTTTTTTCTGCTACAAATGGATGCCCCGGAACCGCATAAACAACGTCCTGATGCTTCGCTTCTCCAAAGAGAATGTCAGCAATTTCTTCGTATACCGCATCAAACTGGTCGTGCTTCTCATATATATCATCAAAATAACGAATGTTCTTCGTTTCGCTTTCTAGCTCCTGAATTAAAGGATGGTCTTTTGTTCTGACAAACAGAGTGTCCGCCTTTGTCAGCAGCTTATGTATGCCAATTGTCAACTGGTCCATGTCTCCGGCGCCAAGCCCGACGACTGTAATGTTACCTGCCATTTTGTTCTCTCCTTCTTGTGAGTTTGCTTAACTTGCTGCCAAAAGGCACACTGTTGAGCTCTTCATCCGTAAATATTCCCAATTTCATCATACAATAAATAAACACCGCGCCTCCAATGGCGACAGCAGAAACACTTTCAACCGCCGCATATCCTCTTCCTTCCGCATCAAACAGAAAAGACCAAAGGCGTAAATAAGCAAGCAAGACAGCTGACATCAATAAAGCGGACCCAATAATCGGAAGCATAACGCCTCTCAGCTTGTCCAGCCATTCTTTTTGCCGCAGGCGATATAAATTAAGGCCGGCGACAGCCGCAAAGGTAGCCGCTGTCGCAAATGAAGCCCCTTCAATTCCATAACGCGGAACCAAAAAGGTATTTAACACCCATTTCACAGCCACGCCTGCGCCTACCGCTATTGCAGGAAATACCGTGTTTCCCGTTCCCTGTAAGACAGCAGCAGCCGTGACCGCCAAGGACGCAAACAAAATGGAGCAGCTAAATATCTGTAACGCAGCTGTTCCTTCACTATTTTGAAACAGCATAATGTTGACCGGCTTGAGGATGCAGATGAGACCAGCAGACGCCGCAACGCCAATCGCAAGACACAGCTTTAAGGAAGACGTCACTCTTTGTTTCATCACCAGCACTTGATTGTCCTTTACCGCCTTTGAAATCAACGGTACGAGTGAGGTCCCGATGCTCATTGCGAAAACAGAACCGAGCTGCAAAAGAGGCTGCCCCCGGTCATAAATTCCTTTCAGCCGCTTTGCTTCTTCACTCACCTCACCGCCAGACAGCAAAGAATATAAATTCAGCGCATCGACAAGCTGAATAAACAAAAGCAGCAGGCTGCTGACACAGACCGTTACCGAATATAAAAGCAGTTTCTTAATTAATTGATTTGTTGTAATGTGACTTTCTTTTTCTATTTCCGCTTTTTCAGGCTTTTTCGTTTTGAACCAAAAAAAGACAAGGATGATAAGCGCAATCAAACTTCCGGCAAGAGAACCAGAAGCAGCTGCCGCTCCCGCGGTATAAAGCGAGGCACCCTTTTTGATGAGCCAAAAAGATAACCCTAAAAGCACCGCTACCCGCAAAAACTGTTCCATGATTTGCGATAAAGCGGATGGCAGCATATTGTGCCTCCCTTGAAAAACGCCTCTGAGCAGCGCGACAAATGGAAACAGAAGAAACGCATATGCTGTTACTTGAATTAACTGGGCGAGATGCGAATCACCCATAAACAGAGCGATCGGAACAGCTCCCATATATAAACACAGAAATAAAAAAACACCTATTACCGATAAAACCAGCGCTGAAATTTTCATTATGGTGTTATGGTTTTTTTCACTATAATCATTCATCAGTTTAGAAATAATCACCGGAAATCCTGATGTTGAAAGCATGACGGCAATACCAAGAAAAGGGTATACCTGCTGATATATATAAAATCCAACATCGCCGACAATGTTTTGAAATGGGACTCTGTAAACGGCGCTTAATATTTTTGAAATAACGCCTGCCAGAATTAAAACAAAAGCCCCCTGCCACATCCAATGCCGTTTGACGCGTATTGAATCATCCATCCAAAAGCTCCTTCCCAACGTCAGGGGCCATGCAGAGTTCGCAATGACCTTGGTACAAATAAAAACGAGGTTATTATACCATATCCCAACCCTTGGAATCCTTTTTCAGCCTGCACAAAAAAGAACAGCGTCCCAAGGAGAGCTGTTCTTTCTATACCTATTTTGATAATTGTAATAAGACCTACTGTTCCATTTGACGAGCCAAAAACCCAGCTGCTGTTTCAACGGCTTTATGCTCTACTTCGCCCATCGTCTGATCCTTTGAAAAAATCACGACAGCACCTATCGGGTCGCCATTCGCCACAATTGGGCCGACAGTATAAGAACTCATATCTTCATCAATTCCATTCACAAGCTGCACGGATTTTGCATCGCTCTCAAGCACGGAACTTCTCTGATCCATTGTTTTTTCCAGCATTTCGCTGATCGGCTTGTTTAAGTAGTCTTTTTTGGAACTTCCGGAGACGGCAATGTAGACATCACGGTCACAGATAAGCACTGAATGGCCAAGACTGTCATAAAGCGCGTCTGCATACTCCTTTGCAAAGTCTCCAAGCTCACTTATCGGAGAGTATTTTTTCAAAATGACTTCTCCGTCACGATCTACAAAAATCTCAAGCGGATCGCCTTCCCTGATTCTCAGCGTTCTGCGAATTTCTTTAGGAATCACGACCCGTCCTAAGTCATCAATACGACGTACGATACCGGTTGCTTTCATCTCTGGTGCCTCTCTTTCATTTGATGGTTATACAATGTGGGAAAGACCTAAAGCAGTTACTTTATGTACCTTCCGCTCGCTTGAAATTAGTATCCGTCACATCAAATGTAATATACACCAGAGAGTAACAAAATTTACGTTGATGAAATGGTTTGTTTTTTCACATCTTTAAGGCCCTTCAGCATGCCCAGCACGGTTTCGAGCCATTCATCCGCAGTCTTGCCTTTCGTTTGAACGGAAATTTTGAGTTTTTTTCCTTCCATTCCCAGTCCGATTTGTCTGCCGTATTTGTTGCCAAGCTCAAACAGTTTCTGGCCGTCAATATCAGCACTAGCCTCTTCAGAAATGGTCAGCCTGACTGCATCTTTATCTTGCTTAATCAATTCGACCCGTTCATTTTTCGCATAAACCTTCATTTCAGCTACGGTAAACAAGTATTCAACTTCTTTTGGATAATTTCCAAACCTGTCAATCATCTCATCTTGAAGTTCATTTTTCTCTTCAATTGAAGCCACAGATCTGAAGCGTTTATACATATCAATTTTCTGTTTGCCGTCTTGAATGTAAGTTTCCGGAATGTACGCATCAAGCTCAAGATCAATTTCTGTTTCAAAATGCTCCGTTTTCGCTGTATCGCCTTTCCGCTCTTCTATGGCCTCTTTTAGCATTTGCGAATAGAGGTCAAATCCGACCGAATCGATAAAGCCGTGCTGCTGAGCGCCAAGGAGGTTTCCGGCTCCGCGAATCGTTAAGTCGCGCATGGCGATTTTAAAACCAGATCCCAGCTCCGTAAATTCTTTAATCGCCTGCAGTCTTTTTTCAGCTACTTCAGTAAGCACTTTATCCCGGCGATACGTGAAATACGCATACGCTACACGGTTAGAACGGCCGACACGTCCACGCAGCTGATAAAGCTGGGAAAGACCCATCTTGTCGGCGTCAAACACGATCAGCGTATTCACGTTTGGAATATCTACACCCGTTTCAATGATTGTTGTGCTGACGAGAACGTCTGATTCCCCTTCCAGGAAACTCAGCATGACAGCTTCTAATTCATTTTCTGTCATTTTCCCGTGGGCATACGCAACCTTCGCGTCAGGGACAAGCATTGAAATCTCATCTGCTTTCCGTTCGATATCCTCTACCCTGTTGTATAAGAAATAGACTTGGCCACCGCGCGCAAGCTCGCGCTCAATCGCCTCTCTGACAAGGGCACCATTGTATTCCACAACATATGTCTGTACAGGGAAGCGGTTTTCCGGCGGCGTCTCGATCACCGAGAGATCCCTTACGCCAAGCATAGACATATGCAGCGTACGCGGAATCGGCGTTGCTGTTAATGTTAATACATCCACATTGGCTTTAATCTGTTTGATCTTTTCTTTATGGGTGACACCAAAACGCTGCTCCTCATCAATGATGAGCAGCCCTAAGTCTTTATAAACAACATCTTTTGATAACAGTCGGTGTGTCCCAATGACGATATCAACCGTTCCGTTTTTCAATCCTTTGATCGTTTCGTTTGCTTCTTTTCTTGTTCTGAATCTGCTAAGCAGGCCGATATTCATCGGGTAGTCCTGAAAGCGCTCTGTAATGGTCTCATAGTGCTGCTGAGCCAAAATGGTTGTCGGGACAAGCAGTGCGACCTGTTTTCCATCAGCGATTGCTTTAAACGCCGCCCGGATGGCAACCTCTGTTTTCCCGTAGCCTACGTCTCCGCAAAGCAGTCGATCCATCGGCCGCTCTCTTTCCATGTCTTTTTTGATTTCGTGAATAGAGCGGAGCTGATCTTCTGTCTCTTGATAAGGGAACGCCGATTCAAATTCACGCTGCATTTCATGATCAGGAGAAAATGCGTAGCCCTTGCTCGCTTCCCTTTCGGCATACAGTTTAATTAAGTCATCAGCGATGTCTTGAACGGATGTTTCTACTTTTTTCTTAACCCGCTTCCATTCGCTGCCGCCTAACTTATACAGCTTCGGTTCTTTTCCTTCTGATCCGACATACTTCTGTACCTGGTCAATTTGTTCAACCGGCACATAAAGCTTGTCGCTTCCCTGATAGTGAATGTTTAAATAGTCTTTATGAATTCCATTGATCTCAAGGGTTTCGATCCCTAAATACTTTCCGATCCCGTGATTAATATGAACGACATAATCACCAATTTGAAGCTCGGAATAGCTCTTGATGCGCTCTGCATTCGTAAGCTTCTGTTTTCGAGGTTTCTTTTTCACGCGGTTTTTAAACAATTCTTCTTCAGTAATGACAGCAAGCTTCATTAACGGCAGCTCAAATCCTGATTGAAGCTCGCCTTCCATGATATAAACCTGTCCCTGAACAAGCGCCTTTTTGCTGTCAGTCATCGCCGCTTCGATTTCATAATCGGCCAAAACAGAAGACAGTCTTTGTGTACGTTCCTTATTTGCTCCCAAAAACACAACGGTGAAGTTTGATTTTTTAAACCGCTCCATTTCACCGGCAAGAACATTCATTTGCCCGTGGAAGCTCTGCATTTGTCTGCTGGATACATTTACGATATTTTGCGGGCTCGTATGCTGAACATGGCGTAAAAACAAAGAATAGTACAGCAAAGGCCGTCTTTGTTCAGCAGCTATTTTTTGGAAGCTGAATGACAGACTGATGTCATGCAAAATCTTCCCTTCCTCCAGCAGATTTGTGACAAACTCCGCTTCTTCCTTTTGAAGCTGCTCTTCCATTTCATGAATCCGGCTGACTTCGTCCAAAATAAGAAGCGTGTTATCAGGTGTATAATCTAGCAAACTAGCAGGTTTTTCATAAAAATATGAAAGGTACTTCACCAGTTCTTGATCTGTCTGGCCTTCAGATAAACGCTCTTTATCATGAGAAATATTCATATGCAGGATTTCTTTTTGCTTGTCGAGCTTTAATTTTTTCAAGCTGTCGGCAAGGCCTTTATCCATCTTCTCTATTGCACGTGCTTTTTCTTCAGCTCTGATAATCAGTTCCTTTGCCGGACCGATACTGATGGAGGTCAAGGTTTCAATTGACCGCTGATCGTCGGAGTTAAAGCTGCGGATGGAATCAACCTCGGTGTCGAATAATTCGATTCTGACCGGATGCTCAGAGGTCAGCGGATAAATGTCGATAATTCCGCCGCGAATACTGAATTCACCGGGTGCAGAAACCATATCAGACCGCTCGTATCCCACCTCTACCAGTCGGGATGCCAGCTGATCCGGTTCGATATCATGACCCACCTGAATGAGCATTTGGCTGTTTTTCCACACCTCTACCGGCGGCAGCATTCTTCTGACAGCCGCCACCGGAGCAACAACTATAGGCGTTTCTCCGTTTGTTAATCTATTAATGACATCTAAGCGCTGCGCCCGCAGTTCAGGGCTAGCCACCGCGATTTCTGATGATATGAGTTCATTGACGGGGTACAGAAGGACAGACCGATCTCCAAGAAGTGAAGTCAGATCATCCGTTACTTTCTGAGCTTGGTATAAATTATGGGTGATTAGAAAGATAGGCTTATTCGTTTCATTAGCCAGAGCAGAAGTAAAAACAGAACGCGCGGAACCTGAAAGACCCGCGAGCAGTTGTTCCTTCAGCCCCTCGTTTAAACCGTTGACGATGGATTTGAAGTCATCGCTTTCTTTAATAAAGGTTTGAATGTTGTCCATATGGCCCCTCCTCTCTGTTTTCTGTAAGAACAGAAAAACGCTTTGGTCTAGTGTCTACACCAAAGCTTTTTATTGAATAAATGTGTGATGTTCGTGGTAATGCGGATTTCGTTCAAGCGCCTCTTGGCAATCTTCACATATTGTAAGAACATGGACATCTCCATTGTCTTTATATGAAATCATATCGTTTCTTTCCTCGTTTGTTAAGTGCTCAAATCCAAGTGAGTTTGTCGATACCATGGAAGATTCCAGACTTCCAACTTTTACTCCGCAATGACGACAATAATAATGCAAAGCCATACAAGGGACCCTCCTGATGAAAAAGTCATTTTGGTGTAGTATGGACTTTGATTATGAATTTTATACCTTCGCGTTGAATTCGTTCATAACCTCTAAAAATGGTTTGCTGAGAGAAGCCTCACAAGCCTTAACGGACTTTCCAATCGCTTCATCAATTGCTGGTGTTTCATCCTTTGTAAAAGCGCCTAAAACATAATCAACCACCTTCACCCCGTTCACTGGCCGCCCGATTCCGATGCGGATGCGATCAAACTCAGGCGTTCCGAGATGCTGGATCAGTGATTTGATGCCATTATGCCCGCCGGCACTGCCTTTCGTTCTTAGACGGATCTTGCCAGTCGGAAGATCAAGGTCATCGTAAATGACTTTTAAATCTTCGTTGTCTACATCATAATAATCCATTAAAGGCCGCAAACATTCTCCTGATAAATTCATATATGTAAGCGGTTTAACAAGTAGAACCTTTTTGCCGGAAACAAATCCGGTTCCGTATAATCCGTTAAATTTGCTCTGGTTCAGCTCAATGTTCCATTCCTTCGAAAGCTGGTCTATTGCCATAAATCCGACATTATGCCTTGTATTTTCATAGTTCTTTCCCGGGTTTCCGAGGCCAGCAATTACAAGCATGGCAAATCCTCCCTTAGTCACATAAGCTCCCGCTCTAACACGGGCTATAATTCTTCTCATTCTAGCACAAAAGACGTAACCGCGGGAGGGTTACGCCTTAAGCTATTATTGATCTTCGTTTTCACCTTCAGGCTGAGCATCGGCAGTTTCCTCAGCGTCTGTTTCTGCAGCATCCTGCTGCTGCGGAGGAAGAATAGAAGCCACAACTTCATCTGATTCGTGATTATAGGAGTAGTCACCGCCGGCAGGCAAGTCCTCAATCGTGAGTACATCATTTACATCAAGACCAGAAATGTCTGCCTCGATCGATTGCGGAATTGCTTTTGGCTTCGCCTTCACGGTAAGAGCGTAAAGCGGCTGTTGCAATACGCCTCCATTTTTCACTCCAATTGCTTCTCCGGTCAGATGAATCGGCACTTCCACTTCAATTTCTTCACTCATATTGACTACTTGGAAGTCAGCATGAGTGACCTCATTTTTCAGCGGGTCCGTTTGCAGCTCTGTTACCATGACAGCGTGCTTCTCTCCGTTGACGTCGAGTGTAATGACTGTATTCTTGCCTTCATCCCTCAGTGTTTTGATAAGTTCCACACTGTCTAAGGATACCGGTTTGTTTGCCGTGTCTTTTCCATAAATGATACCTGGAACATGTCCTGAAGTACGGATATCCCGAAGAGACGAACGGGTGAAACCTGTTCTTTCTTTTGCCGTTAACGTTGCCATATTCAGCACCATCCTATTATCGTTTTATTGTCCTATTAGAAACAATACCCATAACGATAAAGGTTTAAACCTTTCAAAATCGGTTTAGCTGAAAAGGTAGCTGACAGATTGCTGCTCATGAACGCGAATAATCGCTTCAGCCAGAAGCGGTCCGACTGAAAGCTGCTTAAACCGTTCAATTTTCTTTTCTTCAGGAAGCTTGATGCTGTTTGTCACAACAAGCTCTTTAATTGTTGAGTTATTAATCCGTTCAACAGCAGGTCCTGATAGTACCGGATGTGTACAGCATGCATAAACTTCTTTTGCTCCGTTTTCAACGAGCGCATTAGCTGCAAGTGTAATGGTGCCGGCAGTATCAATGATATCATCGATAAGGATAGCGGTCTTCCCTTCGATATTACCTACAATATTCATGACTTCTGCCACATTCGGTCTCGGACGGCGCTTATCAATGATCGCAATCGGCGCTTTTAGTCTGTCAGCCAGTTTGCGGGCACGTGTCACACCGCCGTGGTCTGGTGAAACAATGACGATATCTTCAAGGTTTTTGCCTTCAAAATATTCTCCTAAAATCGGAACACCCATTAAGTGGTCAATCGGTATATCAAAGAATCCTTGAATTTGCGGTGCATGCAGATCAAGCGCAATGACACGAGTCGCACCGGCAGTTTCAAGCAGGTTTGCGAAAAGCTTTGCTGTGATTGGCTCACGGGATCTAGCTTTTCTGTCTTGACGCGCATAACCGTAATAAGGAATAACAATGTTAATGGTTTTTGCAGAAGCGCGTTTCAACGCATCTACCATAATCAACAGTTCCATAATATGCTCGTTAACGGGGTCACTTGTAGACTGGATGATGTAACAGTCACATCCGCGAATACTTTCTTCGATATTAATTTGGACTTCCCCGTCACTAAATCTTGTGACAGAACACTTCCCTAATTGAACTCCAACTATATCTGCGATTTCTTTTGCAAGCTCTGGATTAGAATTCAAAGAAAAAATCTTTAAATTCTTATCTCCGTATTGATTAGACATGGATAAACCTCCGAATTTAGGATTATTTTTTATGAATATTTTTCACATAATCGTCTTTATTTACTTGTCTCGCTCTGGCAATAGCAAGTGCTTTTCCAGGTACATCTTCCGTAACAGTTGAGCCTGCCGCTACATAAGCGCCTTCTCCGACTGTGACAGGGGCAACCAAATTGGAGTTGCAGCCGATAAATGCGCCGTCTTCAATTTTCGTCAAATATTTATTCTTTCCATCATAATTGACAGTAATTGAACCGCAGCCCAAGTTGACGTCTGTGCCTACTTCAGCATCCCCGACATAGCTTAAATGAGAAGCCTTGCTTCGGTCTCCGAATTGCGTCTTTTTGATTTCAACAAAATTCCCGATCTTCACTTCATTCCCGATGACAGAATCAGGCCTGATGTGAGCAAAAGGTCCTATGTTTACATCATTCCCCACTTTACTGTTATTGACTACCGATTGTTTAATCACAGTACGGCTGCCAATTGAACTATTCATAATCTCAGTATGAGGGCCGATAATCGTATCTTCTCCGATTTGCACCTCACCTTTAATCACAGTTCCAGGATAAATCACAGTATCGCTTCCGATGACAGCTTCAGGAGAAATATACGTATTCATCGGGTCAATCAGCGTAACGCCATTTTGCATATGCCGTTTATTAATCCGCTCTTTCATAAACAATTCAGCCTGAGAAAGAGCAACTCTATCATTAACTCCGAGCGTTTCTTGGAAGTTACCAGTCTGGTAAGCGGCAACAGTTTCGCCTTCATTTTTGAGGATCTCTATCACATCCGGCAAATAATACTCGCCTTGAACATTATCGTTCGATACTTGGTCAATGGCCCGGAATAGAGCTTCATTATCAAAACAATACGTTCCAGTATTGATTTCAGTCACAAGACGTTCTTCCTCTGAAGCGTCCTTGTGCTCCACGATTTTTTGAACCGCTCCGCTCTCACCGCGAATGATTCGGCCGTATCCAGTCGGATCTTCTGCAACTGCAGTCAAGATCGTAGCTTTTGCTTCTTTTTGTGTATGTTCTTTCAGCATCGCTTCCATTGTCTCCGCTGTTAAAAGCGGCGTATCTCCGCAAATGACAATCGTTACACCTTTTTCGTCAGCAAGAAATGGCTGTGCCTGTTTTACAGCATGAGCAGTGCCAAGCTGTTCTGCTTGAAGCGCATACTCGCTTTTATCACCAAGCTGCTTTTTCACTTCTTCCGCACCATGTCCGACAATCGTGACAAGCTTCGTTAAAGATAACTTTAAGGCTTCGTCTACGACGTGCTCTACCATAGGCTTACCGCAAACTGGATGAAGGACTTTGTAAAGCTTTGATTTCATTCTTGTTCCTTGTCCAGCCGCTAAAACAACTGCAAACCGCTTATCCATTTAATGGCCTCCAATATCCCTTTTATCCATAGAAAAATATATCCTAAATATCAGTTGATTTCAAGGAGACTTCATGAAGTGCAAGAATTTTCTATGGGTGCATTTTAGTTTGAAAAATCAGAATTAAAAAAGGACTGCCGGAAAAAGGCTTGTCTCAGCCCTATCAGCAGTCCTTGCTTTTTGGTTATTTTTTAAGAAGCTCCAGCTTCTTCGAATTCTAATGCTTCAGTGTCACCCAGACGATGATACTCATTTAACACGGCATCTTGAATTTTTCCTCGCGTGCTTGAATTAATAGGATGAGCAATATCGCGGAACTCTCCATCAGGGGTGCGTTTACTCGGCATCGCAACGAAAAGACCATTGTTTCCATCAATCACACGAATATCATGAACAACAAATTCGTGATCCAGCGTGATGGATGCAATCGCTCTCATGCGACCATCGGTATTCACGCGGCGTAATCTTACGTCAGTAACTTCCACAGTAGTTCACCACCTTTTCCCTATATAAAAGCATTAGTGTATCAATTCCACGATTTTTTCTGAATTCCTGCTGTTTTTTAAAATATTTTTTGAAAAAATAGGATATACATACACAATTAGGTCATAACGCTTTTATTTCGGGCATAAGGTAAATAAAAAAGTGATTCCGAGTTTACCCAGAATCACTTTTCTTATTATTTTACTAACGCAATAACTTCAATTTCGACTAATGCATCCTTTGGAAGTCTCGCAACTTCAACGCAAGATCTCGCCGGTTTGTGCGTGTCAAAATATTGTCCGTACACTTCGTTCACTTCCGCAAACTGTTCCATGTCCGCGATAAATACAGTTGCCTTTACAACTGTTTCAAGAGAAGCACCCGCTTCTTCCAACACCGCTTTTAAGTTGCTGAATACTTGATGCGTCTGCTCCTTAATATCACCGTTTACCATCTCGCCTGAAGGCGTCAAAGGAATTTGGCCTGAGCTGTAAAACATATTATTGACGATGATCCCTTGTGAGTAAGGTCCAATTGCCGCTGGGGCATGTTTTGTGTGGACTGCTTTTGTCATGATTCTGTCTCTCCATTCTTCAAAAGATTGTCTTTAAAAAAACGCAGAAAATTGCCATTCTGAATTTCAATGGACTTATCTTTCATGTTGATCGTTGAAAGAGTTAGAAGTGACATATATTCATCAACAAGACGTTCATCTACTCCTTCGGCTTCGACCAAGACGCCGATCCCCGCGACATTCGCATTAAACTCATCCAACAGGTTAATCATACCATTAATTGTGCCGCCTGCTTTCATAAAGTCATCAATAATGAGTACGTTTGAACCCGTTTTCATGCTTCTTTTTGCAAGTGACATCGTTTGAATGCGGTTTGAGGAGCCTGACACGTAATTAATGCTCACCGTGGAGCCCTCAGTTACCTTGTTATCCTTGCGCACAATGACGACAGGCACATTCAGATAACTTGCAGCTGCATACGCAAGAGGGATGCCTTTCGTGGCAACGGTCATGACAACGTCAATTTCGCGGTCCGCAAATACAGAAGCAAACAGCTTTCCAACCTTGGAGAGAACAGATGGCTTTCCTAAGATATCCGTTAAATACACATAACCGCCCGGAAGGATACGCTCAGGATTTGCCAATGACTGTCCAAGTGTCTGAACGAATTCTTCAGCTTCAGCCTGCTTCATCTTCGGAATATATTTGACACCTCCGGCAGCACCGGGAACAGTAAGCAAGGTACCAATCCCCTGCTGCTCAAAGGTTTGCTTTATAATTGTTAAATCTTCACTGATCGATGATTTTGCAGATTCATACCGCTCAGAAAAAAAGGTTAACGGTATTAACTCGTGCGGATGGGTTAACAAATAATTTGTTAAGTCCACCAATCTGCCGCTGCGACGAAACTTCATGAACTTACCCCCAAAATCCGAATATTTTAAGATCAATATAACTTAACATACGGATTTAATCAAGAGCGTTCTGTTCGCCGATCATTCTCACCGCATATACCTGATCGCAGAAGCCTCTTAACCCGTTATAAATCCTCTGTACCTTAGACTCATACTGAACCAGTCCAAACACAGTCGGGCCGCTTCCGCTCATTAACACAGCATCTGCACCAAAGCGTTTCATCTGGTTTTTGATCATCGCAACTTCAGGATGCATATCAAGCGTTACAGACTCAAGCACATTGCCTAAACGGCTGCACATCTTTTGAAAGCTCTTTTCCTCAATCGCGTCAATCATACCGTTTACATCCGGGTGTTCCACCTCATCAAGCTTCAGCTGTCTGTAGACCTCGGCCGTGGAAACGCCGATTGTCGGCTTCGCCAAAATGACCCAGCAATGCGGAGGCGGGCTGATGTGTTTGATCTTTTCACCGCGTCCGGTGGCAAGCGCAGTTCCGCCATAGACGCAAAACGAGACGTCTGAGCCAATTTCCGCGCCCAGCTCCGCCAGCGTTTCTGCAGAAAGATTTAAATTCCACAGTCTGTTCAGTCCTCTGAGTGTTGCCGCCGCATCACTGCTTCCGCCAGCAAGGCCTGCAGCCACCGGGATCACCTTAGTGATCATAATGGAAACTCCCTTTTTCACGTTGTATCTGTCTTTGACGAGCTTGGCAGCCTGATAAGCTAAGTTTCTTTGGTCATCGGGCACAAAGCGGTTGTGGGATGAAACCCTCACTACATCTTCTGCCAGCTCCGTCAATTCAATCCGATCCGCTAAATCAATTGTCGTCATAATCATTTCGACTTCATGATAACCATCCGGGCGTTTTCGGGTAACGTCGAGTGACAGATTGATCTTGGCTGGCGCTTTTTCTAAAATACGCATAGCTTTCACCTACTTCTCCATCTAAACATAAGTATGAACATTGTATCACATTTGAAGTACGGGATGAACATATCCATATTGGAGCTATTATGTATTTACATCCAAAATCAAAAACCGGGGAACCATACGTCCCCCGGGTCACATTCCTTATCGGTTATTCTGATTCTGAGCCATTTGCTGTTCGGCGATTTCAATTGCCCGTTTTACCATGTTACCGGCATCGCGGGCACGAATGCCGCCCCAACCTTCATTTTTTACAGTGTCGTAAAAACCAAGGTCCTTAGCCAGCTCATATTTAAACTCATCTGACATAACTCCACGACGTCTGCCCAAACGAAACAACCCCTTTTTTAGAGATGATAACGATTCGTGCACGTCACGATAAAATGTGACCGTTTATATCTTTTGTTTAATGACAGTGAAAATATCGAGAGAATTAATGGAAACCAAAAAAAGGCAAAACAAAAAGCAGTAAACAAAAAGTTCACTGCCCGTTAAAATGCTACTGAACTTGCCGCGTCATCATTAAATGTCAGCTCAACAGTCTCAGTCAAAATATCAGCATAACTGTATGAAACTCTTTCAAACGAGTTCTCGTCTTGATCTAGTTGTATCACAAAAACAGCAGGGTACGTCTCAGCTAAAATGCCCGAGCGCTCAATCGTTTTTCGGCGGCCACCGTTTGCTTTTAACGTCAGCCTTTTACCTAAATTTCCATCAAGCGACCTTTTAATATCGGACAACGTCTTCGCCATTGCATCCACCTCACTACATTTATTGTACAACACGAGCCCATTTTTGTCAAATAAAATTTAAATTATATCAACGTTAATAAGACGTTGTCAACAAAATTATTTTGACAAAATTCTATGATTCCTCAAATATTTTCCGCAAGTTTCGGTAAATTATGTATCATTATGCAAAATAAAAACCCCGAATAAATCATCTATCCGGGGTTAATTGGACTTATAAGGCATTCCGACCCTCAGTACTCCTCTTGTTTCAATGCCTCCAAGTCCTTTCTCTCTTGTCAGTGTATTCCGAAGCACTTCCCATACATTGATTCGTTCCATAAAAGGCGTAAAGCTGATTTTCGCTACGATATATACAGGATCAAGAGCGTGAATGTTTACTCTTGAAGGAGAACTCGCGAAATTCGCCCCCGCTCTTATTAGTGATTCAAAGTGGGATTGGCAAGCCCCCGCAAAAATAACAAGCTGATCTAAGTGAGGGATTTTTTTTCGGGCTTTATGAACTGTTTCGACAAAGTGTTTTGAATGTCTGTATGCGCTCAAATCATCAATGCCGCCCTTTTGCTTGGAGTATGCATCATGCCCGGTAATCACCAGGATGTCAGGTCGATATTTGTCGAGCAATTCTTCTATAGAAGCAGACATTTTCTTTTCGTGGCAATGAATGCCGTAAACCGGCACACCGATTTTTTTATAGACACTCAGGCATTTTTTTAAATACGCCTCATCACCATCCATATGAAGCACCTTGCCCGGCATATGAAAATAGTGCTCCTGATGCTGATACTGGCTTGTTGCATAGTACTCCTGTTTCTCTCTCAGCAGTTTATAATCCTGACGGAGCAACTCAAGTGATTCATTCATTCTGCTTTCATCTTTCTTTTTTCGCATCAGCTGCTCATCTTTTTGCACGGCCACCAAATCAGAAAAATACGCATCAGCAATCAGCCTGACTTCGTCACCATGCAAAATGGCGATTGAATTTCCTGTACTTGTTTGCTCTATCCCTATAATGCGAAACAAAACATCCATTTGATAGGATTTTCTGGCTACCATATCCCCTATTTGAAATTGCACGTTCCTCACTCCACACATAGACTAAGCCTCATCATGAAAGAAAGAGCCTTGAGAAAAGCGCCTTTTTTCGCTGAGTGCAAGTTTTTCTTATCATTGAATTTTAAGGTCCTTCTCTAGCCTATGTAGCGGCAGTCCATGTGGTGCGAAAACAAAAAGCCCTTTTAAAAAAGGGCTTTGTACAATCCGTTAGACAGCGCAGCGAACTCCTCAATAGACAAGGATTCACCTCGGCGCTTGCCGTCAATATTCGTTTCTTCCAGCACTTGCTCGATCGTTGGTTTTTTTGCTTTTCCATCAGGCAGATTGTTCACTAAGTTATTAAGCAATGTTTTACGGCGCTGAGCAAAACTCGCCTTAATTAACTGAAAGAAAAAGGCTTCGTTTTCTACATCCACTGCCGGGCCGTCACGGCGAATCAGCCGAATGACTGCAGAATCTACATTAGGCTGAGGAACAAATACCGTTTTCGGAACGATCATCACCGTTTTGGCCTCTGTATAAAATTGCACAGCAATAGAAAGTGAACCGTATTCCTTAGATGAAGGATCAGCTGCCATACGTTCGGCCACTTCTTTTTGCAGCATAACGACAATCCCCTTCAGCGGAAGGTTTTCTTCAAGCAGCTTCATGATAATCGGCGTTGTCACATAATAAGGAAGGTTGGCTACAACCATCACCTCATCACAGTCCTTAAATTGCTCTTCAATGACCGATTTGACGTCAGCCTTAAGCACATCTTGATGAATGACAGTGACATTGTCATAAGGGGAGAGCGTGTCTTTAAGGATCGGCAATAAACGCTGATCAATTTCAAATGCCACGACCTTTTTCGCCCGCTTGGCAAGCTGTTCAGTCAAAGCCCCGATTCCCGGGCCGATTTCAATGACACCGGTTTTCTCTGTCACTTCGGCGTGGTCGACAATTCTGTCTAAAATGTTCGTATCGATTAAGAAATTCTGTCCCAAACTCTTTTTAAAAGAAAAACCGTATTTCTTCAGTATCTCTTTCGTTCTATTCGGTGTCGCAATATCTTTATTCATTCTGTTCCTCCCGCATGACGGTATCGAGCGCACTCATAAAATCACTTTTTTTAATTTGAAACATTTGCAGCCGTTTTTGAAGCTGTTTGCCATTTGTATATCCGATTTTCAGCAAATCACCAAGACGTTCACGGCGGCGCTTTGCTTCAGATCCGCCAATCAGCCCGGCGTGAATCAGGTCTTCAGCAGAAATTTCACTCGGCTGTGCTTCCATTTCTTCGTGCACGTTTTCTAAACATGCCCTGATGCTTTCAATCGATGCGTGTTCTACGCCAATTCCCCGTTTGTTCTTAGGTTTCGCAAGATGCTTTGGCAAAAATGCATGCTTACAGCCAGGTACAGCCTCGGAAATGGTTTTTCGTATTTTTTCACCCGGGAAATCCGGATCCGTTAAAATAATGACTCCTCTGGTTTCCTGAGCCAAACGGATTTGTTCAATCACATGATCACCGATGGCTGAACCATTTGTTTCAATTGTGTCTGCATCAACAGCCAATTTGATGCGGGCTGTATCGTCACGCCCCTCGACCACAATGATCTCTTTAATTTTCATTATTTCCTCCAAGACAAAATAAAAACTTTTGTATATTGATGAAACTTTTTCATATTTCGAGCGTCTAATAAGCAGAAAATACACTTCGTCTATTATAACGAAAAAAACAGAGGGCGCAAAACCCTCTGTATAGATAAGTATATATTAATTCAAGATTTTAATTTTAACTGTTTTATTTCCCCATCGGTAAGCCGATGATTTCTCAGGGAAAAAGACATCTATTTTATTCCCTTTAATCGCTGAGCCCGTATCAGCAGCAACAGCGTATCCATATCCTTCAACGTGGACTTTTGAGCCTAGCGGAATGACATTTGGATCTACTGCGATGACTTTTGCATTAGGATTATTTTTCAGATTAACACCTGTAGCCGTATGTCCTGAACATCCGCTGCAGCTTGCAGTATAAGCCGTAGATGATACTGTCATGACTTTGCCGGTTGATTCATTGCTCCGAGACACAACTGGTGTTGAATCGCCAGAAGCACTGACCTTTTCAATCTTCGGACTGCTTTGCTTCGTGCCGATCGCAACCACTTTATCTTTGCTTTGCTCGGCTGTTTCTTCTTTTACAAGCTCTCTGGAAACTTCTTCGCCGTTTTCCTTTACGACTTCATAATGTTTTTTGAGCTTGCCTTCTTTTCCTTTTTGAACGACCTTTTCTTGCCCTTTTTCAAGAGAAGCGTCTTCTTGTTTTTTCACATCAAACGCTATTTTCTCTTCAACTACATCGGTGACCTTTTCGATACGAGTTATTGTAATATCAGCCTTTCCTTTCGTTAGCTTTTCGTCTAACGCAGGCTTGATTTTATCTTCGTCTTTTATGTTCATCTTTTGCTGTTTTAAAAAGTCAGCGACCGTAGTCGAAGTCGTCCAGATCTTCTTTTCTTTCCCCGCATCGTTCACAGTGACTTGGAACGCAGGTTCTATGTTAATTTTCATGTCTTTCGAAACTTCTGTATCTATTGCAGGATCAATTTGATCGTGTTCTTTCACATCAACATCTTGTTCGTCCAGTAATGCACCGACCGTTTTTGCTGTTGACCATAATGTCTTTTCTTCCCCGTTTAAAGTAAGCTTCACAGGTTTTGCAGCCTCATACACAACATTCATATCTGCTGTTATCTGTGTCTTTTTAGCAGGTGTGATCTTATCTTCGTCTCTTGTCTTTATATCGAGTGTTTCTAAAAGATCACCGACTGTTTTTGCATGTGTGCGTATATTTTTCTTTTTGCCGTTGATAGAAACTGAGACTGATTGTTTCGTCAGCTCATGAGCTGCGTACGCAGTCCCGCTTCCCGCCAGCAGCAAACAAGCAGCAATCAGAATGACTTTGCTTTTGCTAAGCTTTACGGAAAACAGCTTTTTCATTTTTTGTGTGATGAAAAACGCCTCCTTCTCCTCGGAGAGATTATATAGAGTATCTAAAAGGCTGTCAACCCTCCCTTCTCCTTCTCCTAAAAGCTCAGTGTCTTCTTCATTATCCTGAAACACACCGAGAAACGGAAGAAAGACTTGTCGACAAACCTATCCTATGAGGAGAAGAAAGCATGTAGAACTTTTATGGAAAAACGCCGGAACGGACAAGCTCTTACAAAACCTGCTAGCGTTTTTTGTCAGTTTATACGGAAAAGTCTTTTTGCATTTTCAGTCGTGATTGATGCAATTTCTTCAAAGGTTGTTCCTCTTAATTCAGCAATCTGCTCCGCCACATATTTTACATAGCTTGGCTCATTTCTTTTCCCTCGAAAAGGAGTTGGTGTAAGAAACGGACAGTCAGTTTCAATCAGCAGCCTATCATTCGGAATTTCCTTTACAACTTCCTTCGGTTTCTTCGCATTTTTGAAGGTGACAGGACCGCCAAATGACAAATAAAAATTCATCTTCATACATTCTCTTGCAACTTCGATACTGCCCGTAAAGCAATGCATGATGCCGCCGACTTCGTCTGCGCCTTCCTCTTTCAAAATGGCAACAACATCCTCTGTCGCATCACGGTTGTGAATAATAATAGGAAGATTGACCTCTTTCGCCAAGGCAATTTGTTTTCTGAATACTTCTTTTTGAACATCTTTAGGAGATTTATCCCAATGATAATCCAGGCCCATTTCTCCTATCGCTACCACTTTTTCATGAGCAGAAAGCTCTTTAATCCAAGCCAAATCTTCCTCTGTCATGTCAATGGCGTCAACCGGGTGCCAGCCGATGGCAGCATAAATAAAATCATATTCCTCAATCATTTCCATCGCCCGGGTAATGGTCGGCCGGTCAAAACCGACGACTACAATACGGTCCACTTTTTCAGTTTTCGCCCGCTCAATAACCTCTTCTAGATCTGTATTGTATTGTTCTGCATTTAAATGCGCATGTGTGTCAAATAACATAAATGAAAAACTCCTTTCTTGTCGAAACACAAAAGGTGTTCGACGAATTGTTACACGTGAAACACCTTTTGTTTATCATTATTTAATTCTTGTGCCTTTCGGTAAGGACTGATCGATGGATACGACTTTTAATACGCCGTCTGCTTCTCCTGCAAGGATCATTCCTTGAGAAAGCTCTCCTCTCAGCTTAACCGGTTTTAGATTTGTTACACATACGAGTTTTGTTCCAATAAGCTGCTCAGGCTTATAATGTTTTGCAATGCCGGATACGACTTGGCGTTTCTCAAAGCCAAGGTCAAGCTGGAGTTTCAGTAAACGATCTGCTTTTTTCACCGGCTCTGCTTCTATAACCTCTGCCACACGAAGTTCTACATTCATGAACTGATCAATCGTAATTTCAGGTAAACGGTCGACCTCTTGCGGCTCTTCTTCTTTTTTCTCTTCTTTAGCTGGAGCTGAGCCCTGCATTTTCTCTTTAATGTACGCAATTTCTTCTTCTGCCTCTAAACGCGGGAATAAAGGCTCGCCTTTTTGTACTTTTGTGTCTTTAAGCTGACCGAAAGCTGTAATGCTGTCCCAGGCTTTTAAAGCATCATCCGTGATGCCCAGCTGCTCAAACATTTTTACCGGTGTTTTTGTCAGGAACGGCTGAAGCAGTACGGCTGAAATACGCAATGATTCAGCAAGGTGATACATAACCGACTGCAGTTCTTTTTCTTTTTCAGGATCTTTGGCAAGAACCCATGGAGCCGTTTCGTCAATGTATTTATTTGTACGGCTGATCAACTGCCATAACGTTGAAAGAGCCACCGAGAATTCCATATTTTCCATTGCTTTTTCATATGATTTCACTGTTTCCTCAGCCACAGAAGAAAGCGTCTGGTCAAATTCCGTTACGGCACCTTTATAAGAACCGATTTGCCCGTCAAAATATTTATTGATCATAGCAACAGTACGATTCAAAAGGTTACCTAAATCATTCGCTAAGTCATAGTTAATCCGTTCAACAAAACCTTCCGGCGTGAAGACACCGTCAGATCCAAATGGCACTTCGCGAAGCAGGTAATAACGAAGCTCGTCTAAACCGTAGCGTTCGATGAGTGTGACTGGATCAACAACATTGCCTTTGGATTTCGACATTTTTCCGTCTTTCATCAAAAGCCAGCCATGCGCAAATACTTGCTTCGGCAGCGGAAGATCCAGAGCCATCAGCATAATCGGCCAATAAATGGTATGGAATCGCACAATTTCCTTACCAACTAAATGAACATCGGCAGGCCAATATTTTTGATATAGCTCATCATTTTCTGTATCATAACCGAGTGCTGTTAAATAGTTGAATAGTGCGTCGATCCAAACATACACAACATGTTTTGGATTTTCCGGCACCTTCACACCCCAGTCAAATGTGGTGCGTGAAACAGCTAAATCCTCAAGGCCGGGTTTGATGAAGTTGTTAATCATCTCGTTTTTACGTGACTCCGGCTGAATGAAGGTTGGGTTTTCTTCATAGAATTTTAAAAGACGGTCAGCATATTTCCCCATACGGAAGAAATAGGATTCCTCTTTGATCAATTCAACAGGGTGCCCGCTGTCAGGGCTTTTCCCGCCAATAACCTCACCCTTTTCATTTCGTTCAATATCCACAAGCTGAGTTTCCGTATAGAATGTTTCATCAGGGATACTGTACCAGCCCTCGTATTCATCAAGATAGATGTCCCCGTTATCAAGAAGCTTTTGAAACACCTTTTCTATGACGACTTTATGCCGTTTTTCAGTTGTGCGGATAAAGTCATCATTTGAGATTTCAAGCTGTTTCCACAGTTTCTGAATATCTGCCGCTGCGCGATCCACATACTCCTGAGGCGTAATGTTTTCCTGTTCAGCTTTTTGCTGAATCTTCTGCCCATGCTCGTCCGTTCCCGTTAAATAGCGAACATCAAAGCCTTTTAATCGTTTGTAGCGAGCCATTGCGTCACCCGCGACTGTCGTATACGCATGGCCGATATGTAATTTTCCGCTCGGATAATAAATCGGTGTTGTAATGTAAAATGTATTGTTTTCTTGCGGCATCTTGAAACCTCCCAATCAGAATGTCAAAAAGCTCCCGCCCAAAGGACGAGAGCGGCGATAAGTGCAAATCATATATGATTACCTATTTTTATATTTATCCTTTATCTATGATACCATCTTAGCCTTTAAGATCAAGGATATATACGTATGCCCCTAAAAAGAATAATTAAAATTAAAAATGTTTAATGAAAATAAAAAAAGTCTGTTCATGTCGAATTTTGTCGTATATAATCTTACGGTATAAAAAACCTTGGTTCGAAAGTCTTGATTTAAAAGGATTTTTCATAGGATAATAGCTTTATTAGAAAATTATAAAATGCTGTTATTCCGGTATTTTCAAAGCCATTACTGACTATAAGAACTAAATCTTACAATCAATAGTAAACAAAAGGATTGACGATTATTGGAAACCTTGTTATGCTATGAAGGTAAGGATTTTGTCGAATAATGACGAAGAAAAATATAATTTAAACAATAATTATCTCTTGGGAGGAGAATGTTTATGAAATCTACTGGTATTGTACGTAAAGTTGATGAATTAGGACGTGTAGTGATTCCTATCGAACTGCGTCGTACTCTTGGAATCGCAGAAAAAGATGCTCTTGAAATTTATGTTGATGATGAAAAAATCATCCTTAAAAAATATAAACCAAACATGACTTGCCAAGTAACTGGTGAAGTTTCTGACGATAACCTTAAACTTGCTGGCGGCAAATTGGTACTAAGCAAAGAAGGCGCTGAGCAAATCATCAGCGAAATCCAAAACCAGCTTCAAAACCTTAAATAATCATTTTTTACACAAAAAACGTTCTTGTTATGACACAAGAACGTTTTTTTTATTGCTGAATATGGTATGCATCATACATTTCACGTTTTGGGACGTTACGATCTACAGCCGCTTTTTTAATGGCTTCTTTTGATGTCGCTCCCTTTGAGATGTAATGCTCGATATGTTCTTTTGCAGATAGGTTCTCCCACCAATGTGTTTCTTCATCTGCTTCCTCAGCTTTATTGCCTTCGACCACAAGACAAAACTCACCGCGGATCTGATCCTCATTTGCCCAGTCTATCACTTCGGATATTGTTCCTCTTATAAACTCTTCATATTTCTTAGTGAGTTCACGGGTCACCGCAATGTCCCGATCTCCTAATATGTCTAACATCACAGACAGGGTTTCCTTCAATCGGTGAGGTGCTTCATAAAAAATAATCGTTTCTTGCCGTTTTTTGAGGACATCGAGTTCTTTCTTCTTTTCTTTTTTCTGCCTGTTGAGAAATCCGTAGAAAAAGAAAGGCTGCGGTACAATTCCTGAAGCGATCAGCGCTGTTAATGCGGCATTGGCTCCCGGCAGAGGAACAACATAACCGCCCATTTCCGTAAAGTCCTTGACGATTTCCGCTCCAGGATCAGAAATTGTCGGCAGGCCGGCGTCACTGACCAGCGCTATGTTTTTCCCGGACTTCAGCCATTCAATGATTTTGTGGCCGCTGCTTTCTTTATTATGTTCGTGATAACTGACAAGCGGTGTTTCAATTTCATATACATGGCAAAGCTTTTTTGTTTGCCTCGTATCTTCTGCAGCAATCGCATCCACTGATTTCAGCGTTTCGATCGCACGAAATGTCATATCCTCTAGATTTCCGATAGGTGTCGGAACCAAATAAAGAATCCCCATATCCGACTTTCCATTAAAGCTCATCTGGCGCCTTAACATATACAGCCTCCTTGCTGTTCCGTTTTTCTTCTATATAAAGCTCTTTTTTTCTGCGGGTCAGTTTTTTAAAGTAATATTCCTCCTGCATGGCTTCCCGCTTCGTTGCAAAAGCCTCAGCAAAAATTAAATCAACCGGGCGTCTTGCTTTTGTATACTTTGCGCCCTTTCCATCGTTGTGAGTTTTCAGCCGTTTCTGCAGATCGTTGGTATACCCTGCATACCAGCTGTTGTCTTTGCACTGTACAACATAAAAGAAATGGTTATTTGTCTCCATATAAAATGGTCCTGATTTCTTTTGTATATTCATTTTGTTCGTTATACACGAACAGCGGAGGAAGTATTTTCAAATCTGGACGCCCGCCTTTTATGCCTTCAACCAAAATGGTATTGGCTTCCTTCCCTTGTTTCGGATAGACAAACTGAACACGCTTCGGCTCAATTTGATAAGCCTTCATCAATTCAAAAATTTCGAGAAGCCGGCCCGGACGGTGAACAAGCGCCGCCTTTCCTCCTTGCTTTAGCAATTTACTGCTGACTGAAATGACATCTTCCAATGTACAGTGAATTTCATGTCGTGCGATACGGAGATGCTCATTCAAATTTTGTTCGGCCTGTTTCGGTGTTTTAAAATAAGGCGGGTTGCAGGTAACAACATCATATCTATTATGCCCCAGCTTTTCAGGCATGTTTTTCAGATCATCATGTATGATTTGAATTTGAGCCTCCAGTTTGTTATATTCCACACTGCGGACAGCCATATCATGCAATCTTTCCTGAATTTCAACACCAAGGATATCTGCTTTTGACCTTGTACTCAACAGCAGCGGCACAATGCCGTTGCCGGTGCACAAATCAACAATTTTTCCTTTTTGAATCGGAACATAAGCAAATTTGGAGAGAAGCACAGCGTCCAATGAAAAAGCAAACACCGTTGGACTTTGTATAATCTTCATATCCTCTGCCAGCAAATAATCTAATCTTTCATCGTCATGTAATGAAACCATTTTCTTATCCTTTCCAGCACCTTTGAAAAAGGCTTCCGTCTGATGCGGAAGCCTTTTCCTTATTTTTTATTTAAGAATGACAGACAGAAAAGACAATCTTCTTTTCTGACGCTTCCATAGTGGACGTTACAGATATGGAATCCTTCCTGATACAGACGTGCCAGATTATCATATCCTTCCCCTATATCAGCTTGCTCTGTCTTCTGTGTTTTTGATTCTTTTTTATCAGCTTTAAACTTTTCAATCTGCTGCGTCGTATCGTCCAGCCGTTTACGCAAATGCTTATTTTCAAGCTGTAAATGATGATTTTCCTCAATCATCTCACCGATATGCTGCTTTAAATCCCCCAGCTGCCGGTAAAGCGAGCCGATTTGTTCTTCTAAGTTAATGACGGTATCAAATAACTCTTTTTTATCCAAGGTTCCACACCTCGTTAATCTGTGGTTTGTGCGGATACGACGCCCTCTTCCAAGAGCTCTTCCCAAGTATATTCTATCACTTTTTCACGGTTCATCAGTTCCACCTGAAGCACCCGTTCCAGAATATTCAGCCCGACGACTTTTGCAGGCCCGTTTGCTGTCGTAATCATTTCCCCTATATCCGGAAGCTGTTCCTTTGCAGTCTCATACTCATCGTTTTCGTATTTCAGACAGCACATCAGACGTCCGCAAAGACCAGAAATCTTTGTTGGATTTAAGGATAGGTTCTGATCCTTCGCCATCTTAATGGACACAGGTTCAAAATCTCCGAGGAATGTTGAACAGCAAAGCATTCTGCCGCAAGGGCCGATTCCTCCGAGCATTTTTGCCTCATCTCTCACCCCAATCTGGCGAAGCTCAATCCTTGTTTTAAAGATGGAGGCTAAATCCTTTACAAGTTCTCTGAAGTCTACTCGGCCGTCAGCAGTGAAGTAAAAAATCACTTTATTACGGTCGAACGTAAACTCCACATCGACCAGCTTCATATCCAAGCCGTGATCTATCACTTTCTTTTGGCATATTTCAAATGCTGATAAAGCTTCTTGTTTGTTTTCTTCTACAATAAGAAGATCGCGCTCGTCAGCCACGCGTATCACTTTACGGAGCGGAAGCACAACATCATGCTCATCCACCTGTTTATTCGCGACAACAACCTGGCCGTACTCAACGCCTCTGACAGTTTCTACAATTACGCAGCTGTCTTGTTCTATATGAAATCCATTCGGATCGAAATAATATATTTTACCCGCTTTTTTAAAGCGGACGCCAATTACATTGTACAAGCTTATCCCTCCTGCAACATTAACACCAAGTGCTCCATTAATCCCTGCACATTCACATTGGAATGAAGCCGTTTCTTTGCTTCTAAAACAGCAAGTATCTGGTTCGTAACGCTTTGTTGTGTTGATTGTAGCGCATGCTGTTTTATTGATTGGAATAAGTCTTGATAAATCAATTTATCTTCATTTCCTATTTGGATGGACAACACATCGCGATATATCAATAAGAGCATATCAAGACCCATTTCTTGATGGGTTTTTTCTTTGAAAAAGGGCATCCATTGATCTTGAATAAAGAAAAAGGCATGTCCTTTCCGCTGGTGTAAGACTTCATACAATTTTATCACTTTCGCTCTAGACTCTGCAAACTCATCATTTCGACTTAATTCGACTGCTTCTGCTACATTGTTGGTCATGTTCGCCAGGAGCCTCGCCATATGAGGCAAGACATCCTGTTCTATCAGTCGGTCTTCAATTGCTTTGGGCTGCAAAGGCTGAAAAGGAAGGGTTTGGCATCTTGAAATGATGGTATCCAATAACCTTTGAGGCTGCTCAGTGATAAGGATGGCCATTGTGTCTCTGTTCGGTTCCTCTAAAAACTTCAGCAGGCTGTTTGCCGCATTAGCCGTCATTTGATCTGCATGGGATATGATGTACAGCTTTTTATGCGATTCAAGCCCTGTTTTAGAAAACTCTGCTTGCAGCGCTTGAATTTGCGCCTTTTTAATCGATAACCCATCAGGCTGGACCAGATGGAGATCAGGGTGGTTCCCCGACTCAATCCGCTTACAATTTCTGCAGTTCTCACAAGGCTCTGCTTCGTCTTCCAGACAAAAAAAGCTTTTCGCAAGAAGCATTGCGGCCTCCAGCTTGCCTGTTCCTTTTTTGCCCTCAAATAAATAAGCGTGTGATAGTCTGTCCTTCTCAATACTATTATATAAAAGCTTCATTACTCTGGGCTGAAGCTCGGTCATTTCCTTCCAGGATATTGCCATTGTATCACTCTCTATGTGTAAAGGTTAATCAATAAACCTTTTATTTCGCCAATACGCTCCAGCAAATCAATTGCCGGTTTTTCCTGATCCATCATCTCTTCAGTAAGCTTTATCAATTTCTCGTCTATTTCTTTTACAAGTCCCAGCGTTCTGCTGTTTCCGTAAAGATCAAAGCTTTTCGACGTTTCATGTGAAAGGCCGCTGTCAACAGCTTCTTTGACAAAACGTTTCACAAGCCCTTTAAATCTTGCCAAGTCTTTAAAATTCCGTGATTTCGTCAGTCTTTTCCCAAATGCTTCTATGTCCGTTAACATCCTGGTCAGCTGATCAAACTTCAATTTGCTGCTTTGGTTCTCCATTGATGTTTTAAAAGATGCTGAAATCTCAGCTGTTTTCATAGAAGGAAGCTGCTTATTATCTATAAATGTGCGTATATCTTTATTAATTTTCACAGTTTCAAATCCTTAAAATTGATGAAATTCATCGACTGGAAGGACAAACACTGTCGCTCCGCCAACTTCGACTTCGACTGGATAAGGGACATATGAATCAGCATTTCCGCCCATTGGAGATACAGGAGCAATCATCTGATCACGTTTCTGTCCGTTTTCTTTAATGAGGCTCAATGCTTTATCGACCCGAATATCCTCGACACCAATCATAAACGTTGTATTGCCTGATTTAAGAAATCCTCCCGTCGTCGCAAGCTTTGTGACTCTAAAGTTGTGATCTGTTAAAGTTTTCAAAAGTCTGTTGCTGTCCTGATCTTGTACAACTGCCACTATTAATTTCATCTGTAAAGGCCTCCTTTAGATTGGAAACAACAATGATCTCGTTTACATTATTATATCAACTAATGAGAAACAGGTCACAATTGAATTTTTTTCAACGCTTCTTTGATAACCTTTAGAACGTCCTGAACAACGAGGTCTTTCGATTGTGCTGCATCAACTGAATGAAATCTTTCTGGAAAACGTTTCATCAGCTCCCGATAACCTTCCTGAACCTTTGTATGGAAGCTCAACTTTTCCAGATCGAGCCGGTTTTTCTCCCGAGAGCCGTTCGCATCAATGCGCTTCAGGCCTTCTTCCGGATCAATTGAAAAATAAATTGTGACATGAGGCATCATATCTCCAATGGCGAATTGGTTAATCGAAAGAACTTCATCAATACCAAGGCCTCTTGCATATCCTTGGTATGCGAGTGAACTGTCTATGAATCTGTCACAAAGTACAATATGCCCCTGCTCTAAAGCAGGTGTTACTTTTTCAACTAAATGCTGACGTCTTGCAGCTGCATATAAGAGAGCTTCTGTTTTCGGATCCATTAACGTGTTGTTTTCGTTTAGAATAACTTCTCGAATTTGTTCTGCGATATCTATGCCGCCTGGTTCCCGTGTTGCTGTAACCTGAAGGCCTTCTGCTGCCAGTATCTTTTTTATTTCCTGCAATACAGTCGTTTTTCCCGCGCCTTCAGGACCTTCAAATGTAATAAATAAACCGCTCATGATCTCTCCTCTTCTATATAAACAAGTAATTGCTTCTCATTGATTTTCATATTCCCTTGAACATGCGTTTTCATGCTGATCAAGCGGCTGAGCTTTTGTACGCTTTCCCTTGTGATTCTTTCGCCTGCCATAATCATCGGAATTCCCGGCGGATAAGGTATAACATCCTCTGCATTCAGCCGGCCTGCCGCTTTATCAAAACCCACATATTCTTTCTGTAACGTGTTTAAAACCTTTTTTGAATAAGGCATTACAGTAATAGGCTGTGCTCCCCATTCTGCAGAAACATTCATTTGGTCCGATGGAGTCTTTTCGATCTCTTGATCGATTTTCTTAATCGTTTCAGCAGTAATTCTTCTTTTTCCTCCCAAGGGAAGAACAAGCAAAACCTGATTTTCATCGGCAAGCTCTGTGAATATGTTGACATGCTCTAATATTTTTTGCAGTGTAAAACCTGAATGGCCGCATTTGGAACGAATGGTGAGCTTCAGCGGATCCGTTGTAATCCGTTGATTGGCCGGTTCAACCTCTTCAGCATATGCAAGTGAATCAAACGTTTGTTTAATCGATTGAATATGCTGCAGAACGTCAGAAAGCTTTTGTTCCTCTATCATATGCTGCACATAAGCGCGGGCAAGATCCAATGAAGCCATTATCGGATAAGACGGGCTGCTGCTTTGTAAACGATTCAAGTAATCCGCTACCCGGTTCCGTTCAATTTTGTTGCTATTGAGGTGCAAATAAGACCCCATCGTCATGGCAGGCAGCGTTTTGTGCGCCGACTGAACAACAATATCTGCTCCCATTTGCAACGCTGAAGCCGGGAAAGGCTCCCCTAAAACAAAGTGCGCGCCATGCGCTTCATCCACCAGCACAGGAATTCCGTATTGATGGGCCTCTGAAATGATTTCAGTCAAATCCGCGCTATGTCCATAGTATGTGGGATTGGTCAGCACCAACCCCTTCGCATTTGGATATGCCTTTAGAGCTTCTTTTATCGTATCAAGCGGAACATGCGTAGGCACATGCATTATTTCATCAATGTCAGGTGCGAGATAAACCGGCTCAGCTCCAGCCAAATCAACAGCATGAAAGACAGATTTATGGCAGTTTCTTTGGATCAGGATCGTATCTCCAGGATCACAAACTGATAAAATCATCGCTAAGTTTCCGACAGTCGTGCCGTTCACAAGAAAAAAACTTTCTGCCGATCCATACAATTGGCTGACAAGATCTTGGGCTTCCTTAATCACACCTGAAGGATGATGCAAATCATCAAGTCCGGATAGTTCAGTCAGGTCAATTGTAAGAAGCGGGTTGTATATGGTCTTAGCCTCATCAAAAAAGACATCTCCATTGTGATGTCCCGGAACGTGAAATGAATGAGAATTCCTTCTCGCATGTTGAATCAGTGCATGATATAAAGGTGTGTTCATTAAAACAATCCCTTGAATGTGTATTCTTACTCTTTATTATATCGTTCCTATGACAGAACTTAAAGCTAAGACTTACTGGTAAACTACCTTTCCTTTATCGCGAGCAGCTTTTGCTTCAAATCGCCTTCCATCATCATGAGCTCTTCTTCAGCCTGTCGGCGTTTGAGCCGCCCTTCTTCTTGAATCGTCAGCGTTTCTTCAAGCGTACTGATTAAGCTTTCCTGCACCTTCTTTAAAGTATCAATATCAACAATCCCTCGTTCGTTGGCTTTCACTGTTTCAATTGTATTCGTTTTTAAAAGCTCCGCGTTTTTTAGCAAAAGTTCATTTGTTGTATCGGATACTTTTTGCTGTGCATCCACAGCGTTTCGCTGCCGTAAGAGTGTCAATGCAATCGCTACTTGGTTTTTCCAAAGCGGGATTGCAGTTACAATGGATGACTGGATTTTTTCAGCTAATGCCTGATTCGTATTTTGAATTAACCTGATTTGCGGAGCGCTTTGTATGGTAATTTGCCTGCTCAAGAGCAAATCGTGCACTCTTTTATCCAGTCGGTCAGCAAATTGGATCAAATCGTTTACTTCTTGAACGGCCATTTGATTATGTTCATTTGACTCGGCCTGTCGTTTCAGTTCAGGAATTGTTTTCGTTCTTAATTCATCCAGCTTTAATTCACCAGCAGCAATATAAACATTCAGTGCAGAAAAATATTCTTTGTTTTTATCATATAACTGCTCTAACAGCTTATTATCACTGAGTAATGCATTTTTTGAATGCTCAAGTTTTAAACTGATTCTGTCTATCTGCACACTGGTCTTTTGATACTTTGACAGTACCTCCTGAAGAGAATGAGACACTTTCCCAAACATGCGTGCCAAGAAACCTTTTTTCTTAGACTGCAGTTCATCTGGATTTACTTGTTCCAGCTTTTTCATCAGCTCACCAAGGATTTCACCGATTTCCCCGACGTCCTTCTTTTGAACATGATCAATCATCGTATGAGAAAAATACAGCAGCTTAGACTGAGCTTGTGAACCATATAAGACAATACTGTTCATATTGTTATGATCAATCTGTTCAGCCAGCTGGTATGCTTTTTCTTTGTTTTCTTCTGGCAGAACATCGACAAGCCGCACTGGCTGCTTCCCTGATTCGACAGCCTCCCCTTTTGGTATTTCGATATCCCCAAAAGGGTCTGCCAACAATCCGTCTATTTGAAGTTCGCTTCGATCTTTATTCACCGTCCTTGCCCCTTCCGTTATTTTTTCAAAGAATGCTTCGCTGCATCTAATTCAAATTGCAGTTCACCAATTTCGTCGTCCATTAATTGAGTTAAATCTTCTTCTAAACGCTTCGTCAATTCAGCAAGTGTGATACGCACTTCACTCAACGACATCGAAAGCTCTTTGTTTTTTTTCGGATGGGAAGAAAGAAAAGCATATTTCTCAGTCAGTTCCACAACAGAATCTAGAGTCTGATAAAAGAAACGCTCAGCCCGATAAAACCGTTTTGGCTCTTTTTTGGTTAATATATAGATCCTTCTGACAAGTCTCAGCATCTCTGCATTTTGCTTAAACATCTGGATACTTTTCGCCTGAAATAAAGCTTTTCTAAGACGGATTATTTTTTGCCTTGCTTCCTCAAGATTTTTCTTGATGTACGCATATTCTCTTCCCGTCAGTTCATGTTTTTTAAGAAATAACCGTCTTGCATTCCATAAACCCGCTGTGTATATGAGAGCTGCTGATGAGACGCCATATACAAAAGATAAAAAAAGTGATTGGTTAAAACCAAAAAAACTCAATAATCCTATGAAAACAAAAGTCGCACTGCTTGTGAAACTCCATATCAAAAATTGAAGAAATCTATGCATCACTTCATCGACTCCTGTGAGTATTTCATATTTAACATTATTATCTACTACGTTCAGTCCCTAAACAAGTTTCATGTTCTTTTATCGTATCCATTGCTTTATATAAAGTGAAAAATGGTACAAAAAAAGACCTTCTCAGGTCTAAGAATATAATGGCGGTGTATGAATGCTCTTTAGTTTTTTGACATAAAAGGCATAGTCAGGATCGGAAGTTGCTGTTGAAATTACTTTTCTCTCACAATCTAAGCATATGAATTTTGTATAAAGATGAATCCCTCTGCTTTTCTCTTGTTCACAAATAATACATGTTTGATGGTGTTTAACCGTTTCGTCCATCGTCCCCACCTCCGTACAATTAGCCTTTCCTGAAACCTGATATTGTATACATTATTTAGATCTTTTGGAATCTTGAGATCAGTATATGGGCTATATAAGCTGTCGGTGTTTGTATAGTTTCGATTTCACTTGTACATGGACAAACAAAAAACCCAGCTCAAAGAGCTGGGTTTTACCCTTGCTTGGCGGCGTCCTACTCTCACAGGGGGAAACCCCCGACTACCATCGGCGCTGAAGAGCTTAACTTCCGTGTTCGGCATGGGAACGGGTGTGACCTCTTCGCTATCGCCACCAAACAATTGAGAGTGTTCTCTCAAAACTAGATAACAGGTGTGACATCATTAGAAATTAGGTTAAGTCCTCGATCGATTAGTATCTGTCAGCTCCATGTGTCGCCACACTTCCACCTCAGACCTATCAACCTGATCATCTTTCAGGGATCTTACTTCCTTGCGGAATGGGAAATCTCATCTTGAGGGGGGCTTCATGCTTAGATGCTTTCAGCACTTATCCCGTCCGCACATAGCTACCCAGCGATGCCCTTGGCAGAACAACTGGTACACCAGCGGTGCGTCCATCCCGGTCCTCTCGTACTAAGGACAGCTCCTCTCAAATTTCCTGCGCCCGCGACGGATAGGGACCGAACTGTCTCACGACGTTCTGAACCCAGCTCGCGTACCGCTTTAATGGGCGAACAGCCCAACCCTTGGGACCGACTACAGCCCCAGGATGCGATGAGCCGACATCGAGGTGCCAAACCTCCCCGTCGATGTGGACTCTTGGGGGAGATAAGCCTGTTATCCCCGGGGTAGCTTTTATCCGTTGAGCGATGGCCCTTCCATGCGGAACCACCGGATCACTAAGCCCGACTTTCGTCCCTGCTCGACTTGTAGGTCTCGCAGTCAAGCTCCCTTGTGCCTTTACACTCTGCGAATGATTTCCAACCATTCTGAGGGAACCTTTGGGCGCCTCCGTTACCTTTTAGGAGGCGACCGCCCCAGTCAAACTGCCCACCTGACACTGTCTCCCCGCCCGATAAGGGCGGCGGGTTAGAAGGTCAATACAGCCAGGGTAGTATCCCACCGATGCCTCCACCGAAGCTGGCGCTCCGGTTTCCAAGGCTCCTACCTATCCTGTACAAGCTGTACCAACATTCAATATCAGGCTGCAGTAAAGCTCCACGGGGTCTTTCCGTCCTGTCGCGGGTAACCTGCATCTTCACAGGTACTATAATTTCACCGAGTCTCTCGTTGAGACAGTGCCCAGATCGTTGCGCCTTTCGTGCGGGTCGGAACTTACCCGACAAGGAATTTCGCTACCTTAGGACCGTTATAGTTACGGCCGCCGTTTACTGGGGCTTCAATTCGCACCTTCGCTTACGCTAAGCGCTCCTCTTAACCTTCCAGCACCGGGCAGGCGTCAGCCCCTATACTTCGCCTTACGGCTTCGCAGAGACCTGTGTTTTTGCTAAACAGTCGCCTGGGCCTATTCACTGCGGCTCTCTCGGGCTTGCACCCTAACAGAGCACCCCTTCTCCCGAAGTTACGGGGTCATTTTGCCGAGTTCCTTAACGAGAGTTCTCTCGATCACCTTAGGATTCTCTCCTCGCCTACCTGTGTCGGTTTGCGGTACGGGCACCTCTCACCTCGCTAGAGGCTTTTCTTGGCAGTGTGGAATCAGGAACTTCGCTACTAAATTTCGCTCGCCATCACAGCTCAGCCTTATGGGAAACGGATTTGCCTATTTCCCAGCCTAACTGCTTGGACGCGGATATCCAATACCGCGCTTACCCTATCCTCCTGCGTCCCCCCATTGCTCAAATGGTGAGGAGGTGGTACAGGAATATCAACCTGTTGTCCATCGCCTACGCCTTTCGGCCTCGGCTTAGGTCCCGACTAACCCTGAGCGGACGAGCCTTCCTCAGGAAACCTTAGGCATTCGGTGGAGGGGATTCTCACCCCTCTTTCGCTACTCATACCGGCATTCTCACTTCTAAGCGCTCCACCAGTCCTTCCGGTCTGGCTTCACAGCCCTTAGAACGCTCTCCTACCACTGTTCGAAGAACAGTCCGCAGCTTCGGTGATACGTTTAGCCCCGGTACATTTTCGGCGCAGAGTCACTCGACCAGTGAGCTATTACGCACTCTTTAAATGGTGGCTGCTTCTAAGCCAACATCCTGGTTGTCTAAGCAACTCCACATCCTTTTCCACTTAACGTATACTTTGGGACCTTAGCTGGCGGTCTGGGCTGTTTCCCTTTCGACTACGGATCTTATCACTCGCAGTCTGACTCCCAAGGATAAGTCATTGGCATTCGGAGTTTGACTGAATTCGGTAACCCGGTAGGGGCCCCTAGTCCAATCAGTGCTCTACCTCCAAGACTCTTACCTTGAGGCTAGCCCTAAAGCTATTTCGGAGAGAACCAGCTATCTCCAGGTTCGATTGGCATTTCACCCCTACCCACACCTCATCCCCGCACTTTTCAACGTGCGTGGGTTCGGGCCTCCATTCAGTGTTACCTGAACTTCACCCTGGACATGGGTAGATCACCTGGTTTCGGGTCTACGACCACGTACTCATGCGCCCTATTCAGACTCGCTTTCGCTGCGGCTCCGCATCTTCTGCTTAACCTTGCACGGGATCGTAACTCGCCGGTTCATTCTACAAAAGGCACGCCATCACCCGTTAACGGGCTCTGACTACTTGTAGGCACACGGTTTCAGGATCTCTTTCACTCCCCTTCCGGGGTGCTTTTCACCTTTCCCTCACGGTACTGGTTCACTATCGGTCACTAGGGAGTATTTAGCCTTGGGAGATGGTCCTCCCGGATTCCGACGGAATTTCACGTGTTCCGCCGTACTCAGGATCCACTCTGGAGAGAACGAAGTTTTGACTACAGGGCTGTTACCTCCTATGGCGGGCCTTTCCAGACCTCTTCATCTACCTCGTTCCTTTGTAACTCCGTATAGAGTGTCCTACAACCCCAAGAGGCAAGCCTCTTGGTTTGGGCTAATCCCGTTTCGCTCGCCGCTACTCAGGGAATCGCATTTGCTTTCTCTTCCTCCGGGTACTTAGATGTTTCAGTTCCCCGGGTCTGCCTTCTCATATCCTATGAATTCAGATATGGATACCACTCCATTACGAGTGGTGGGTTTCCCCATTCGGAAATCTCCGGATCAAAGCTTGCTTACAGCTCCCCGAAGCATATCGGTGTTCGTCCCGTCCTTCATCGGCTCCTAGTGCCAAGGCATCCACCGTGCGCCCTTTCTAACTTAACCGTTAAAAAGAATCACTATGTGATATCTTGTGTTACTAATTGAATGTGATGTCTACTGTTATCTAGTTTTCAAAGAACACGTTGGTGGAGCCTAGCGGGATCGAACCGCTGACCTCCTGCGTGCAAAGCAGGCGCTCTCCCAGCTGAGCTAAGGCCCCATTTGTATAAGATGGTGGGCCTGAGTGGACTCGAACCACCGACCTCACGCTTATCAGGCGTGCGCTCTAACCAGCTGAGCTACAGGCCCATCTTAACTTATTCAAGGAACAAAGTTCCTTCAAAACTAAACAAGACAGGGAACGTTCTGTTTATAAGACCCAAGGTCTTATATTCCGTAAATATCCTTAGAAAGGAGGTGATCCAGCCGCACCTTCCGATACGGCTACCTTGTTACGACTTCACCCCAATCATCTGTCCCACCTTCGGCGGCTGGCTCCATAAAGGTTACCTCACCGACTTCGGGTGTTACAAACTCTCGTGGTGTGACGGGCGGTGTGTACAAGGCCCGGGAACGTATTCACCGCGGCATGCTGATCCGCGATTACTAGCGATTCCAGCTTCACGCAGTCGAGTTGCAGACTGCGATCCGAACTGAGAACAGATTTGTGGGATTGGCTTAACCTCGCGGTTTCGCTGCCCTTTGTTCTGTCCATTGTAGCACGTGTGTAGCCCAGGTCATAAGGGGCATGATGATTTGACGTCATCCCCACCTTCCTCCGGTTTGTCACCGGCAGTCACCTTAGAGTGCCCAACTGAATGCTGGCAACTAAGATCAAGGGTTGCGCTCGTTGCGGGACTTAACCCAACATCTCACGACACGAGCTGACGACAACCATGCACCACCTGTCACTCTGCCCCCGAAGGGGACGTCCTATCTCTAGGATTGTCAGAGGATGTCAAGACCTGGTAAGGTTCTTCGCGTTGCTTCGAATTAAACCACATGCTCCACCGCTTGTGCGGGCCCCCGTCAATTCCTTTGAGTTTCAGTCTTGCGACCGTACTCCCCAGGCGGAGTGCTTAATGCGTTAGCTGCAGCACTAAGGGGCGGAAACCCCCTAACACTTAGCACTCATCGTTTACGGCGTGGACTACCAGGGTATCTAATCCTGTTCGCTCCCCACGCTTTCGCTCCTCAGCGTCAGTTACAGACCAGAGAGTCGCCTTCGCCACTGGTGTTCCTCCACATCTCTACGCATTTCACCGCTACACGTGGAATTCCACTCTCCTCTTCTGCACTCAAGTTCCCCAGTTTCCAATGACCCTCCCCGGTTGAGCCGGGGGCTTTCACATCAGACTTAAGGAACCGCCTGCGAGCCCTTTACGCCCAATAATTCCGGACAACGCTTGCCACCTACGTATTACCGCGGCTGCTGGCACGTAGTTAGCCGTGGCTTTCTGGTTAGGTACCGTCAAGGTACCGCCCTATTCGAACGGTACTTGTTCTTCCCTAACAACAGAGCTTTACGATCCGAAAACCTTCATCACTCACGCGGCGTTGCTCCGTCAGACTTTCGTCCATTGCGGAAGATTCCCTACTGCTGCCTCCCGTAGGAGTCTGGGCCGTGTCTCAGTCCCAGTGTGGCCGATCACCCTCTCAGGTCGGCTACGCATCGTTGCCTTGGTGAGCCGTTACCTCACCAACTAGCTAATGCGCCGCGGGTCCATCTGTAAGTGGTAGCCGAAGCCACCTTTTATGTTTGAACCATGCGGTTCAAACAAGCATCCGGTATTAGCCCCGGTTTCCCGGAGTTATCCCAGTCTTACAGGCAGGTTACCCACGTGTTACTCACCCGTCCGCCGCTAACATCAGGGAGCAAGCTCCCATCTGTCCGCTCGACTTGCATGTATTAGGCACGCCGCCAGCGTTCGTCCTGAGCCAGGATCAAACTCTCCGATAAAGTAGTTTGACTGACTACGCACATCGCTGTGCGATTTATATTAAAACTTGAATTAACAGGTACGTTTTGTCTTGTTTAGTTTTCAAAGAACTTTGTTGCCGCTCTTTAAGCGACTTTATAATCATAACATTTTACGTCGTTTCCGTCAACAACTTTTTTCGTAATTTTTTTAAAAAGCTTATCCGTCATCAGCGACGTATATTAGAATAACACCCTTACGTCTTAAAGTCAACATATAACATGAATTAAATAATAAAATGCTTAATCACTACTAATGCTGCTATTCCCGGTATGCCCAAGATTCCGCTTATGGCTGTTGTGACAATATTAATCGGCACATGGATGCCGAGGCTGCCTCCGAACATGTTCACACATACCAGCAACAAAGCACCCGCTACACATTTAACAGCAGTTATACCAATCCACTTTAAAGGCTTTGCAGGCGAACCTGATAAAAACAGAAGAACAACTAGTCCTAAAATAATCCCTATAATAAAAATTGGCTCCATGAATCTTCTCATCCCCTTCACTTGTTCTAGTACAAGCTTATGAGAAGATCCAGGAGTTTAGACCACTTACTTCCACCGGCTGATTTTCAAATTCCGCTGTTTCGCTTCCCTCAAGTAAAAAAAATACTTCGCTTCAGCTACCTTCAGCTCGCATAAAACTTCAGCTGATGGTTCAAGGCTTTTTTCAACCAGCTTCTTTTGCCTGTTCCACTCTTCCTTTTGCTTAAAAAGCTGCTCGATTAGTTTTTCATCAAACTCTCTTCTCAATGTTTTCTTGCGAAGAAAACCCATGGATCGCTTTTTCCTCCCTTACAATTCACGTCTTCCTTCAAGTGCCTTAGAAAGAGTGACCTCATCAGCATATTCCAAGTCACCGCCGACGGGCAGTCCGTGGGCAATACGGGAGAGCTTAATACCAGATGGCTTCAAGAGCCTTGATATATACATCGCTGTTGCTTCCCCTTCTATATTAGGGTTTGTTGCGAGAATCACTTCTGTCACTTGATCATCCTGTAATCGTTTTAACAATTCTGGTATTTTTATATCCTCTGGTCCGATGCCGTCCATTGGAGAAATGGCGCCGTGGAGAACATGATACTGGCCGTTGTATTCTTTCATTTTCTCCATAGCAATAACATCCTTAGGGTCTTGCACAACACAGATAATGGACTTATCCCTTCGTGAATCTTCACATATATAACAAGGGTCCTGGTCTGTAATATGCCCGCAAACTGAGCAATATGTCAGATTGCGTTTCGCATTTACCAACGCTTTCGCAAAATCTAATACCACATCTTCTTTCATACCTAGAACAAAAAAAGCCAGACGGACCGCTGTTTTCGGTCCGATCCCTGGCAATTTCATAAAGCTGTCGATCAGCTTTGATATTGGTTCAGGATATTGCATTTTCTTTTATCCCCCTAGAACAAACCTGGCATGTTCATTCCTTTTGTAAATTGACCCATTGTTTCGTTTGTGATCTCGTCAACTTTTTTCAAGGCTTCATTCGTTGCAGCAAGCACTAAGTCCTGGAGCATTTCGATATCTTCCGGGTCAACTACATCTTCTTTAATGATGACATCCAGAATTTCTTTTTGGCCGTTTGCTTTAACTGTTACCATACCGCCGCCTGCAGTTCCTTCAACTACCTGTTCTGCAAGCTCTTCTTGAGCCTTGGCCATATCCTTTTGCATTTTTTGCATTTGTTTCATCATTTTTTGCATATTTCCCATTCCGCCACGCATATTATCCACTCTCTTTCATTTTGTTAGTCTTTTATTTCAATTAAATCCGCTCCGACAAGCTTTTTCGCTTCTGCAATAAGCGGATCTTCTTCAGCCGGCTCATTTGATCCTTCATTTTCCTGCTGATGATCTACTAAAAATTCTTCTCTTATTTTACCCCATTGTGCTTCTGGAACGCCAATCAAATCCATTCTTTTTCCGAGCATAGATTCTAAAATCTGTTCAAGATTAGTCCGGACACCGTTGTTATCCTCGGCGACCATTTTACAATGTATTTCATATTTGAACTTCAGTACAAATGCCGAAGAAGCTGCAGCCACAGGTTCACTGTCATTCAGCAGCGCAGCATGTGATACTTTGTTTTGCTGTTTCAGGTGAGCCAGAAGCTTGCCCCAGCTGCTTCTGAGCTGATCAAGGTCCGTCCTCGTTGCTTCCTTCAAAATTTCATGAATTCTGCCTACCGGCGCTTTGTAATTGGATTTCCCGCCTTTTGGCGCACGCGGCGCTTCTTTTTTCGGACTTTCCGCCGCTGCTTTTACGCCGGTTGTTTTGAGCCGTTCTACTTCTTGCTCAAGCTGCTGGATTTTTTTCATCAGCATATCAACTTCAGGCAGGTCTGCAGCAGCTGGTTGATGAGACGTTTGGCAAATCTTCACCACAGCCACTTCAAAGAAGATGCGGGGATGGTTCGTCCATTTCATTTCCTGGTGGCTCTTGTTCAGGATATCAATCATTTCATATATCGCCTGGGTCGGAATTTGTTCACTCAATTCACGGAACGTTTCATCGACTTTTACTTTTTCCAGTACACCCTCTAAGCCAGGAGCTGTTTTGAACAGCAGCATGTCCCTGAAATAGAAAATCATATCCTCTATCAGCTTCGCCGGGTCTTTCCCTTGCTGAAGCAGCTCATTCAATGTTTCCAAAGCTTCAGAAACATGTTTTTCATGCAGAGATTGCGCAAGCTTTCCTATATATAATTGAGAAACTGCTCCGGTAATCAGAAGCGCATCATCAACTTTTAGCTCGTCGCCGCTGAATGAGACTGCCTGATCAAGAAGGCTCAAAGCATCCCTCATACCGCCATCTGCAGCACTCGCAATAATGTCGAGCGCCCCTTCTTCAACCTGCAGCTCTTCAGCATCAACTATTTTGTTCATACGTCCGACAATCGCTTGGGATGTAATTCGCTTGAAGTCAAAACGCTGACATCTGGAGATAATGGTTAAAGGAATTTTGTGCGGTTCTGTTGTTGCTAAAATGAAAATACAATGCTCAGGCGGCTCTTCTAATGTTTTTAATAACGCATTAAAGGCGCCGATAGAAAGCATATGCACCTCATCTATGATATATACCTTATATGTGACGGCCGATGGGGCAAACTTCACTTTGTCGCGGATGTCACGAATTTCATCAACACCATTGTTAGAAGCGGCGTCAATTTCTATGACATCGGATATGGACCCGTTTGTTATCCCTTTACAGGCTGCACATTCGTTACATGGCTCATCAACAGGAGCGTGTTCACAGTTGACAGCTTTGGCAAATATTTTGGCCGCACTGGTTTTTCCCGTACCCCTTGGCCCGGAAAACAGATAAGCATGAGAAAATTTCTTTTGCAAAAGGGCATTTTGAAGCGTTTTTGTAATGTGCTCTTGTCCGACCACATCTTCAAAGCGCTGAGGCCTGAATACTCGATATAAAGCTTGGTAACTCACGGGTGCGCCCTCCTCCGTTATTCATCATTCCCATTATACATGAACCGTGTATCGATTCCAAAAGCTCTTTTACATAACAAAAAACTCACCTAATATTAGGTGAGTTTGAAAATTTGATGATTGATTTACCGTGCACCTTCTGTCGATTCGCTACCCTAAGCGTTACTTAAGCAGTTAGCTCGGCCCAGGCAACCCTGCGGCACATGAGAGGTTTCACTTAATGCTGCTTCCTTCCGGACCTGACATGGTTCATGAATTCCCATTGCGCAGGACCCAAACGTCAACACCACTTACTTAAGGCAGACCTTAAAGTAAACGAACCTCGAGAAGGGATTCGGCCCCGCTAGAGCGGATTGCGGGTACAGGGCACCGCTACCTCCCCGCTTAGCACGGCAAAATAAATATCAAATTTTATGTCGCATCTATGACGATGCACACATAAGTATATCCTTTTCCCCTAAAAATTGCAACCTTACTACTCAGACAAGTTTTTCCTAGAAGCTTTCTTCTTTTTTCTCAGATCTCTGAAAAACGCACTGAGCATTCCTCCGCATTCTTCCTCTAGCACACCGCTCACCACTTCAGCCTGATGATTAAAGCGTTCTTCCTGAAGAAGGTTCATTAACGTGCCTGAACAGCCTCCTTTTGGATCAAATGCGCCAAATACTACTTTCTCCACGCGTGAAAGCACGACGGCTCCGGCACACATCGGACAAGGCTCAAGGGTAACGTAAAGTGTTGCGCCTTCCAGTCTCCATGTTCCAAGTGACTTGCACGCTTCATCAATCACAAGCATTTCCGCATGAGCGATAGACCGCTGCTCTGTTTCTCTTAAATTGTGCGCGCGTGCCACGATTTTATCATTCACAACAAGCACGGCCCCGATCGGCACCTCGCCTTTCGCTTCAGCTTTTTTCGCTTCTTTTATTGCTTCTTTCATATAAAGTTCATCTTGATTCATCAGATTAGCTCTCTTTTCAAAGTTTTTTCCTTACCTAAAAAGGCTACATATTAACTATAACTTAAACAGAAAGGAGACTGTCGATGTCTAAAGCAGACACAGCTCTTCTCATTGTAGACATGATCAATAATTTTGAATTTGATATGGGAGAAAGTCTCGCCAACAAAACAGAAAAAATCGTTCCTCACATTTTATCATTAAAAAAGCACGCAAGACAAAATGACTGGCCGATTATATACATTAATGATCATTACGGGCTTTGGCAAGCGGATATCCAAAATATCCAGCAAGAATGTGAAAACGAGAAAAGCAAGGCCATTATTGAAAAGATATCGCCCGAGGATGCCGACTATTTTTTAATCAAGCCGAAACACTCCGCTTTTTATGAAACAGCCCTCCATACCCTCCTGACTGAATTACAGGTGAAACGCATTGTCTTAACAGGGATAGCCGGAAATATATGCGTGCTGTTTACTGCTAATGATGCTTACATGAGAGAATACAGCATTACAATACCTAAGGACTGCATTGCTTCTAACAGCGATAAGGACAATGAATTCGCTCTAACCATGATGGAAAATGTTCTTTTCGCAGAAATTACAACTGAAGAACAAATTACAGAAAAACAAACATGATTAGCGCTTTCCTTTCATACATTGTAGCGATATGAAAGGAGGCGTTTTTCATTCAAATTTATGTGGTGAAACAAGGCGACACTCTTTCTGCTATCGCTTCACAATACAGAACAACTGCAAACGAAATCACAGAAACGAATGAAATACCGAATCCCGACAGCCTTGTTGTCGGACAAACCATTGTTATTCCAATAGCTGGCCAGTTTTATGATGTTCAACAAGGTGATACCCTGACATCCATCGCACAGCAATTTAATACAACAGCAGCTGAGCTTGCCAGGGTGAACCGCATCCAGTTAAATACCGTACTGCAGATTGGTTTCCGTTTATACATTCCTCCAGTTCCAAAAAGAGACATTGAATCAAGCGCTTATTTGGAGCCACGCGGAAATCAAGTCAGCGAAAATCTCCAGCAGGCGGCCAGAGAAGCATCGCCCTACTTAACGTACCTTGGCGCATTCAGTTTCCAGGCACAGCGTGATGGAACCTTAGTCGCACCGCCTTTAACGAATTTAAGAAGCATTGCAGAGAATCAAGGCACGACATTGATGATGATTATAACGAACCTAGAAAACCAGGCATTCAGCGATGAGCTCGGCCGGATCCTTTTGAACGACGATACTGTGAAAAGAAGACTTTTGAATGAAATAGTCGAGAATGCCAGAAGATATGGCTTCCGTGCTATTCATTTTGACTTTGAATACTTACGGCCCCAGGATAGAGAGGCATATAATCAATTTCTCCGCGAGGCAAGGGATCTTTTTCATCAAGAAGGCTTAGAAATTTCTACGGCGCTTGCCCCTAAAACAAGCGCAACACAGCAGGGCAGATGGTACGAAGCCCATGATTACAGAGCACATGGCCAAATTGTAGACTTTGTTGTCCTCATGACATATGAATGGGGATACAGCGGCGGACCCGCTCAAGCCGTTTCTCCAATAGGACCTGTTCGGAACGTCATTGAATATGCTTTAACCGAAATGCCCGCCAATAAAATTGTCATGGGGCAGAATTTATATGGATATGACTGGACACTGCCATATACAGCAGGAGGAACTCCGGCAAGAGCAATAAGCCCTCAGCAAGCCATTGTCATAGCCGAACAAAACAATGCCGACATCCAGTATGACCAAACCGCCCAAGCCCCTTTCTTCCGCTATACTGATGCAGAAAACAAAAGGCACGAGGTGTGGTTTGAAGACGCCCGTTCGATTCAGGCCAAATTCAATCTGATTAAAGAGCTTAATTTAAGAGGGATCAGCTACTGGAAGCTGGGGCTTTCCTTTCCTCAAAACTGGCTGCTGCTTTCTGATCAATTTCAAGTTGTCAAAAAGACGTTCCGTTAATTTGGAAACGTCTTTTTTTCATAGGGGAATCCAAGGGTTGTGATACAATATGAAGGTCAGCAATTGACGGACGTTTTTTAGAAATAAGGAGGATTCCAATGAATACAGCCCCTTTTATCGCAGTTGAAGGTCCTATCGGGGCAGGAAAAACAACGCTCGCGACGATGCTTTCACAAGAGCTTGGATTCCCTATGATCAGTGAGATTGTTGAGGATAACCCATACCTTGATAAGTTTTATGACAACATAGAGGAATGGAGCTTCCAGCTTGAGATGTTTTTTCTTTGTCACAGGTACAAACAGCTTGAGGATACCAGCCATCACTTTTTAAATGAAGGACAGCCTGTGATAGCTGATTATCATATTTATAAAAATGTGATTTTTGCTGAACGAACGCTGTCTGAACAGCAGCTCAACAAATACAGAAAGATTTTTCATCTTCTTACCGATGATCTTCCTAAGCCAAATTTCATCATTTACATAAAGGCAAGTCTGCCCACATTGTTACACCGCATTGAAAAACGCGGGCGTCCCTTTGAGAAAAAAATTGAAACAAGCTATTTGGAACAGCTGATCGCAGATTATGACATCGCCATCAAGCAGCTGCAGGAAGCAGACCCATATCTTACGGTGTTAACAATAGATGGCGATTCAGAGGATTTCGTTTTGAATAAGAGCGATTTTGAACGTATTGCCGCCCATGTAAAGGAGCTTATAAAATGAAGGAACATCATATCCCTGAGAATTCAATCATTACAGTAGCAGGAACAGTAGGTGTCGGAAAATCTACTTTAACAAGAGCATTGGCTAAACGGCTTGGCTTTAAAACCTCTCTTGAGGAAGTCGATCATAACCCATACTTAGAAAAATTCTATCATGATTTTGAACGCTGGAGCTTCCATCTGCAAATCTACTTCTTAGCTGAACGATTCAAAGAACAGAAAAATATTTTTGAAGCCGGCGGAGGGTTTGTACAGGATCGTTCTATTTATGAGGATACTGGGATTTTTGCAAAAATGCACGCTGACAAAGGGACGATGTCAAAGATTGATTATAAAACCTATACAAGCCTGTTTGAAGCAATGGTCATGACACCGTATTTCCCGCATCCTGATGTGCTGATCTATTTAGAAGGCGATCTGGAAAACATATTAGCCCGGATTGAAGAACGCGGACGTGAAATGGAGCTTCAAACAGATCGGTCTTATTGGGAAGAAATGCACACGCGTTACGAAAACTGGATCAGCGGTTTTAACGCTTGCCCTGTCCTGAAAATCCGTATTGAGGATTATGACTTGAAGAATGATGAAAGTTCTATCGAGAACATTGTTGATCAAATCGCAACTGTCATTCATGAAACGAAAAAAAAGTGAATCTCATGACCTGAGATTCACTTTTTTATGATATTAAAAAATCCGTTGCAAACGATGCAACGGACAAAACAATCTCCAATATATGCTTGAGTTTCATTAGAATTAAAATCAATATGGCGGAGGAAGAGGGATTCGAACCCCCGCGGGCTTTGACACCCCTGTCGGTTTTCAAGACCGATCCCTTCAGCCGGACTTGGGTATTCCTCCGTATCGACAAGACTTACTATATCATGAATGTTTTATGATGGTCAAGCATTTTTAAAAACTTTTTTTGTTTTTATGAAAATGTTTAATTTAAATAGCAAAAGGCGCGCCTTATCAGGCACACCTTTTCAGCTTTACGCTTTGATGACTTCTCTATTTCCCATATAAGGACGAAGCACTTTTGGTATAATGACGCTTCCGTCTTCCTGCTGATAATTTTCTAAAATAGCGGCAACTGTTCTTCCAACTGCCAAACCTGAACCGTTCAATGTGTGTACATGCTCTGGTTTGCCTTTCACTTCACGTCTAAAACGAATGTTCGCACGTCTGGCTTGGAACGCTTCGAAGTTGCTGCAAGAAGAAATTTCACGATATGTGTCTTGGCTCGGAATCCAAACTTCTATATCGTATTTTTTCGCAGCCGTAAATCCTAAATCTCCCGTACACATGCTCATTACACGGTATGGAAGTTCCAACAGCTGGAGCACACGCTCAGCCTGGTTTGTTAGTTTTTCTAACTCATCATAAGAATCTTCCGGCTTTACAAACTTCACAAGCTCCACTTTATTAAACTGGTGCTGACGGATTAATCCGCGTGTATCGCGCCCTGCTGAACCAGCTTCTGAACGGAAACAGGCACTGAATGCCGCATAATTAATCGGCAGGCTGTCACCTGACAGAATTTCATCCCGATGCATATTTGTGATCGGCACTTCAGCAGTCGGAATCAAGAAGTAATCCTCTTCCCTGATCTTAAACGCATCCTCTTCGAACTTTGGAAGCTGTCCTGTTCCCGTCATGCTTGCACGGTTTACCATATAAGGCGGGATAACCTCAGTATAGTTATACTCATCCACATGAAGGTCAAGCATAAAGTTATAAAGCGCACGCTCCAAACGAGCACCTAAGCCTTTATAAAACACGAAGCGGCTTCCTGTTACCTTCGCAGCACGTTCAAAATCAAGAATGCCGAGCTCATCAGCAATATCCCAATGCGGTTTTGGCTCATGTGCAAATGAAGGTGTTTCGCCCCATTTCCGGATTTCTACGTTATCATCTTCCGTTTCACCGACTGGCACTGATTCATGCGGAATATTCGGGATTGAAAGAAGAATGGTCTCAAGCGCAGATTCTACTGTTCTTAATTCTTCATCAAGTTTTTTAATTTCCTCGCCGACTTCACGCATTTCTTTAATGATGTGATCCGCGTCTTTTTTCTCGCGTTTCAAAGCAGCTACCTGCTGGGATACTTCATTCCGTTTTCCTTTTAGTTCTTCTACTTTTCCGATAAGCTCTCTTCTTTTATCATCAAGCTCCTCGAACTTATCAAAATCTGTTAAGTCTTCGCCTTTGTGTACAAGCTTTGCTTTAATTTCTTGAAAATTTGCTCTCAGCATTTTCGTATCAAGCATGCGAAACACTCCTTTTTTCATTAAATTCATTGAATTATCGAAAATAAAAAGAGCCCTCATCCCCATGAAAGGGACGAGAGCTCTCGCGTTGCCACCCTGATTGAAAACAAGCCATAGACTTGTTTTCCGCTTTCACACATAACGGTTATCCCGTAAATGCCTACTTCATTCAGCATTTCGCTCAAGGATGGATTCAGACAGCATCTTTCACCGATTCACACCAACCATCGGCTCTCTTAGAAAGAGAGGCTTCCTACTAGTTCCTATCAACGCTTTTCGATCTTTATTTGTGTTTATAATGTACTATAAGTTTCCACAGCTTTCAACTGTTTTATACAAGGGCTTTCTGCTTGTATTCCTCGACCATTTGAACGAACAGCTTTGTCACTCGATGATCCTCTGTCAGCTCCGGATGGAACGAACAGCCCAAGAAATTACCCTGTTTAGCCGCAACAATGCGTCCGTTATGCTCAGAAAGCACTTCAACATTTTCACCGGCTTCCAAGATATGCGGCGCACGGATGAATACACCAGTGAAAGATTCGTCCAGCCCTTTAATGGTTAAATCAGCTTCAAAGCTGTCAACCTGCCGGCCAAACGAATTCCGTTCAACAACTACATTCAGCAAACCTAAATGAGCGTTATCTGAACCGGCAATTTCCTTTGCTAAAATAATTAAACCGGCACATGTCCCAAACAGCGGTTTTCCCTGAGCAGCAAACTCACGCAATGGCTCCATGAATTGATACGTATCAATTAAACGGCGCATTGTCGTGCTTTCTCCGCCCGGCAAAATTAAACCATCAATTTCGTTTAGCTGCTCTGGGCGTTTAATAACAAGTCCAGCTGCACCGCATGCTTCAATTGCATGGATATGCTCTCTTACTGCTCCTTGAAGTCCTAGTACACCTATTGTTAACATGTCGCAGCTCTCCTATATTCTTACCAGCCGCGTTCTTGCATACGCTGTTCTGGAAGTAAATTTGAGATTTCGATCCCTTTCATTGCAGTTCCAAGCTCTTTTGAAAGCTCTGCAATCAATTTATAATCAGTGAAGTGAGTTGTTGCTTCCACAATTGCTTTTGCAAATTTTGCAGGATTGTCTGATTTGAAGATACCAGAACCAACAAATACACCGTCAGCGCCAAGCTGCATCATAAGTGCCGCATCAGCAGGAGTCGCTACGCCGCCAGCCGCAAAGTTAACGACAGGAAGTTTACCGTCTCTTTTAATTTGTTGAAGCAGCTCATAAGGCGCTCCCAAATTTTTCGCTTCAGTCATCAGCTCATCGTCGCTCATTGCAACTACTTTGCGTACTTGAGCGTTTACCTTGCGCATATGGCGAACAGCTTCAACGATATTACCAGTTCCAGGCTCACCTTTTGTACGAAGCATAGAAGCGCCTTCAGCAATACGGCGTGTTGCTTCGCCGAGGTCACGGCAGCCGCACACGAAAGGAACTGTATATTCATTTTTATTCAAATGAAATTCTTCGTCAGCCGGAGTCAGAACTTCACTTTCATCAATGTAGTCAACACCCATAGCCTCAAGCACACGCGCTTCAACAATATGTCCGATACGCGCTTTTGCCATTACAGGGATGGATACAGCATTCATTACTTCTTCCACGATTGTAGGGTCTGCCATACGGGCAACTCCTCCAGCCGCACGAATATCAGCTGGTACACGTTCTAGCGCCATTACAGCGACAGCTCCAGCCTCTTCAGCAATTTTCGCTTGTTCCGCATTGATGACGTCCATGATGACGCCGCCTTTTTGCATTTCTGCCATTCCGCGTTTTACACGTTCAGTACCTGTTTGAGCCATTTCTTGGTCCCCCTAATCAAGGTATAGTTATATGATTTCTATTTCTTATTGTATCCTAGAAATCCAATAATTCATATGGATATAACTTATTTTATTCGGTTTTTAGGGCTTTGAAAATCATTTTTTATTAAAAATTGGGTTTTTTCAGTATATTAAGCGAAAGAGCCCTAACATCAATCAGAGCTCTTTCAATTCATTAAAACCAGCCAGTTACTGTATCAACAATGCTTCCCCAGATACCAGCGAAAAATCCGCCGATGCTGCGCATTGTTAAAACAAACCAGTTTGCTTTATCTACATTTTCTTTCGTCACAAGGTCTACACCTGCCAGGCTGCTGTTAAGGAACCCATAGTCCTTTTCATCACCTGTATATTCCGCAGTCAGTTTCCCAACCTTCGTCCCTTTTTTCACAGGGGCAGTCAAAGTGTCTTTGTTTAAAGTGACTTTTGCTTTGTAATTCTTTTCTTCACCATTTTTGACAGGAAGAGAAAATGCCTTGCTTGTGACAATGCCTACTTCTTTCTCTTTACCTTTATCTACAGAAATGGTTTTATGGCCTTTTACCTGATCGCCTTCAGCATAAATTTCTTTCATAGAGAAATTGTTGAAAGCATAATCAAACATTTTTTTCGTTTCATCGAAACGGCCAGTGTGAATGTTGCCTTTTGCGTTTAACACCACAGTGATGACACGCATTCCGTTTCTTTCAGCAGTTCCTGTGAAACATGAACCCGCAGAGTCAGTAGAACCTGTTTTCAGTCCATCTACAGTTGCACCTTTGTACTCGCTGACTAGACCCTTCAGCATAAAGTTCCAGTTCGGCATGTCCATTTCATCATCTGTGCCTTTTCTGAACTTCATTTTTGAGATGCTGGAAGTTTCTAAAATCTCAGGGTAGTCAGTAATCAGGTGATCTGCAAGAATAGCCATATCCTTAGCAGAAACTTCACTTTCTTCATCTACGCTTGTCCCTTCAGGCTGCTTGCCGTGAAGATCTTTGTTTTCAAGACCTGTTGCATTAACAAATTTGTAATTTGTTAATCCCAGTTCTTTTGCTTTTGCATTCATTTTTTCAACGAACTTTGTTTCAGAGCCTGCAATAACTTCTGCAATGGCAATCGCAGCCGCATTTGCAGAATAGATTGCTGTCGCTTGATAAAGTTCTTTTACTGTGTATTTTCCGTCTTTTCGAAGAGGAACGTTTGATAAACTGTTATCTTGGGAAATCTCATACACATAGTCATCAGGCGTATAGGTTTGATCCCATTTTAGTTTGCCTTCATCAATTGCTTCTAATAACAGATACTCTGTCATCATCTTTGTCATACTTGCAATTGGCAGTCTTTTCTCTGCGTTTTTGCTATAAAGAATTTTACCTGAAGAAGCTTCGATCATAATAGCAGCTGATGCGTTGATATCAATTGGATCGCTGGCAGCCTTTGCTTTTGACATTGGAGTCAGGCAAGTTACGGCCAGTGTTAAAACAACCAATGACATCAATAGCTGTTTACATTTCTTGATGTTCAATCGTACGACCTCCGTATTTCATTTTTCTTCATCTATAATTAAGCCGTTAAGGACATTTTCAATGCACAACAGTATAAATTTTATCATAATCGGTATAAAAAAAATAGACAGAGTCAGAGACCCTGTCAAATGTTTTTAATTTGTAACAATTTATTTATGAAATTGTATAGTTCGGTGATTCTTTTGTAATCTGTACATCATGCGGATGACTTTCACGAAGGCCTGCACCAGTCATACGAATGAACTGAGCTTCTTCTCTTAAAGCGCGAAGATCTTTAGATCCGCAATATCCCATACCAGAACGAAGACCGCCGACTAGCTGATAAACTGTTTCTTCAACTGGCCCCTTGTAAGGTGTGCGTCCTTCAATGCCTTCTGGAACGAATTTTTTATTTTCTTCTTGGAAGTAACGGTCTTTACTTCCTTTTTCCATTGCAGCCACAGATCCCATACCGCGGTATACTTTGAATCTTCTGCCTTGGTAGATTTCAGTTTCACCAGGGCTTTCTGACGTACCTGCCAGCAAGCTTCCAAGCATAACAGCATGTCCACCGGCTGCCAATGCTTTTGCAATATCGCCAGAGAATTTAATTCCGCCGTCTGCGATAATTGTTTTGCCATGTTTTCTTGCTTCAGTCGCACAGTCATAAATGGCTGTGATTTGAGGTACACCAACACCTGCTACCACACGAGTAGTACAAATTGAACCAGGTCCGATTCCTACTTTGACAACATCAGCACCAGCTTCGAAGAGTGCTTTTGTCGCTTCAGCTGTTGCTACGTTTCCAGCGATAATATTTAATTCAGGATACGTTTCACGGATCTTTGTCACTGTGTTTAACACGCCTTGAGAATGCCCGTGTGCTGTATCGATAACAATGACATCCACATTGGCTTCTACAAGCTTTTTCACGCGTGTCATCGTGTCGCCAGTTACACCAACTGCCGCGCCAACGATCAAACGGCCGTGAATGTCTTTAGATGAGTTAGGGAACTCGATAACTTTTTCAATGTCTTTAATCGTGATAAGACCTTTTAATTTATTTTGATCATCAACGAGTGGAAGCTTTTCAATTTTATGTTTCTGCAAAATCTTTTCAGCTTCGTCTAAAGTCGTTCCAACCGGTGCAGTGACAAGTTCTTCTTTTGTCATAACATCGCTGATTTTCATTGAGTAATCAGAAATAAAACGAAGGTCGCGGTTAGTGATAATACCGACAAGCTTTTGGTCTTCTTTGTTATCTACAATCGGAACACCGGAAATTCTGTATTTCCCCATCAAATGCTCCGCATCAAAAACTTGGTGATCAGGAGTTAAAAAGAAGGGATTTGTAATAACGCCTCGTTCAGAGCGTTTTACTTTATCAACTTGTTCAGCCTGCTGCTCGATCGACATATTTTTATGAATGATGCCCAAGCCGCCCTGTCTAGCCATTGCAATCGCCATTGCTGATTCTGTTACAGTGTCCATACCTGCGCTGATGACAGGAATATTCAGCTTTAACGTCTTTGTAAGTTCAACAGATAAATCCACATCACGCGGAAGTACCTCTGACTTAGCTGGTACAAGCAGCACATCGTCGAACGTTAAGCCTTCTTTTGAAAATTTACTTTCCCACATTAGTAAATCCCCCTCTTTTCGGCAAAATATTATATGTAGATTATCAACAAGCCAAGAGCATGTCAAGGAACCGAAAAAGAGTTGAAATATTTAGATAACGGAAAGGAATTAGAAATACATATGACATATCATGATTGGAAAGACTTAGCGCTATTTTACTCCGTAGAATCAACCCAGAAATTTCTAGAAAAAGTCTATGTCTTAAATGGTGCAGATGAGGCGAAACAGAACTCTTTTAAAAACAGCGAGCGGTTTATTTTCTTCTTGAAGCATGCTGAATCATTTTATAAGCAAGCCTCTTGCTCGCCTTTAGAAATCAAACCGATTCTTTTATTTTACGGGATGTCACAGCTGATCAAAGCATGTCTCATCACACAGGATCCTCACTACCCAAGCCATACATCAGTTCTCGCACATGGCGTCACAGCGCGTAAAAGAAAGAAGCAAAATTATTGTTTTAGCGATGATGAAGTGAAAATACAACGCAACGGTTTATGTATGCACTTCATGAAACACTTATTTGGTCAATCAGGTATAGAAGATGAACGGTATACTATGAAAAAGTTATTAGCCGCTATTCCAGAGTTAAGTGATATTTTTCAATTTCAGAAAAAGGAACGTTTTATTATAAAGGTTGAGAAGGAAAAGGACATGGTTTCTATACCAGAGGATATCGTGATTCATTATAAGATGTCTGATTCACGATTTATTGAATATATGTCTCACCATTTTAAATGGACCTTTTTGAAAAAAGATAAAGATAACCTGCTGTTCCACCTTTCGCGGCAAGACATAAATCCATGGACGTCAATCAGCCTATTATTTGATTTGGACAAAAGACAATATTATATTCCTTCTAAACGAGATCAGTTTCTTAAACTTCCGGAAATAACAATCCATTATTTAATTTTGTACAACATAGGAATGATTGCGAGGTATGAGACAGAATGGTGGTATGAGCTGTTAACACAGCATGTCAGTGATGATTACGTGTTAATTCAGCAGTTTTTAATGGTAACGGAAAACAAATTTCCTAAATACGTTTTGAAATTCCTGCAACAATATATATAAACAAAAAACCCAGCTCAAAGAGCTGGGTTTTACCCTTGCTTGGCGGCGTCCTACTCTCACAGGGGGAAACCCCCGACTACCATCGGCGCTGAAGAGCTTAACTTCCGTGTTCGGCATGGGAACGGGTGTGACCTCTTCGCTATCGCCACCAAACAATTGAGAGTGTTCTCTCAAAACTAGATAACAGGTGTGACATCATTAGAAATTAGGTTAAGTCCTCGATCGATTAGTATCTGTCAGCTCCATGTGTCGCCACACTTCCACCTCAGACCTATCAACCTGATCATCTTTCAGGGATCTTACTTCCTTGCGGAATGGGAAATCTCATCTTGAGGGGGGCTTCATGCTTAGATGCTTTCAGCACTTATCCCGTCCGCACATAGCTACCCAGCGATGCCCTTGGCAGAACAACTGGTACACCAGCGGTGCGTCCATCCCGGTCCTCTCGTACTAAGGACAGCTCCTCTCAAATTTCCTGCGCCCGCGACGGATAGGGACCGAACTGTCTCACGACGTTCTGAACCCAGCTCGCGTACCGCTTTAATGGGCGAACAGCCCAACCCTTGGGACCGACTACAGCCCCAGGATGCGATGAGCCGACATCGAGGTGCCAAACCTCCCCGTCGATGTGGACTCTTGGGGGAGATAAGCCTGTTATCCCCGGGGTAGCTTTTATCCGTTGAGCGATGGCCCTTCCATGCGGAACCACCGGATCACTAAGCCCGACTTTCGTCCCTGCTCGACTTGTAGGTCTCGCAGTCAAGCTCCCTTGTGCCTTTACACTCTGCGAATGATTTCCAACCATTCTGAGGGAACCTTTGGGCGCCTCCGTTACCTTTTAGGAGGCGACCGCCCCAGTCAAACTGCCCACCTGACACTGTCTCCCCGCCCGATAAGGGCGGCGGGTTAGAAGGTCAATACAGCCAGGGTAGTATCCCACCGATGCCTCCACCGAAGCTGGCGCTCCGGTTTCCAAGGCTCCTACCTATCCTGTACAAGCTGTACCAACATTCAATATCAGGCTGCAGTAAAGCTCCACGGGGTCTTTCCGTCCTGTCGCGGGTAACCTGCATCTTCACAGGTACTATAATTTCACCGAGTCTCTCGTTGAGACAGTGCCCAGATCGTTGCGCCTTTCGTGCGGGTCGGAACTTACCCGACAAGGAATTTCGCTACCTTAGGACCGTTATAGTTACGGCCGCCGTTTACTGGGGCTTCAATTCGCACCTTCGCTTACGCTAAGCGCTCCTCTTAACCTTCCAGCACCGGGCAGGCGTCAGCCCCTATACTTCGCCTTACGGCTTCGCAGAGACCTGTGTTTTTGCTAAACAGTCGCCTGGGCCTATTCACTGCGGCTCTCTCGGGCTTGCACCCTAACAGAGCACCCCTTCTCCCGAAGTTACGGGGTCATTTTGCCGAGTTCCTTAACGAGAGTTCTCTCGATCACCTTAGGATTCTCTCCTCGCCTACCTGTGTCGGTTTGCGGTACGGGCACCTCTCACCTCGCTAGAGGCTTTTCTTGGCAGTGTGGAATCAGGAACTTCGCTACTAAATTTCGCTCGCCATCACAGCTCAGCCTTATGGGAAACGGATTTGCCTATTTCCCAGCCTAACTGCTTGGACGCGGATATCCAATACCGCGCTTACCCTATCCTCCTGCGTCCCCCCATTGCTCAAATGGTGAGGAGGTGGTACAGGAATATCAACCTGTTGTCCATCGCCTACGCCTTTCGGCCTCGGCTTAGGTCCCGACTAACCCTGAGCGGACGAGCCTTCCTCAGGAAACCTTAGGCATTCGGTGGAGGGGATTCTCACCCCTCTTTCGCTACTCATACCGGCATTCTCACTTCTAAGCGCTCCACCAGTCCTTCCGGTCTGGCTTCACAGCCCTTAGAACGCTCTCCTACCACTGTTCGAAGAACAGTCCGCAGCTTCGGTGATACGTTTAGCCCCGGTACATTTTCGGCGCAGAGTCACTCGACCAGTGAGCTATTACGCACTCTTTAAATGGTGGCTGCTTCTAAGCCAACATCCTGGTTGTCTAAGCAACTCCACATCCTTTTCCACTTAACGTATACTTTGGGACCTTAGCTGGCGGTCTGGGCTGTTTCCCTTTCGACTACGGATCTTATCACTCGCAGTCTGACTCCCAAGGATAAGTCATTGGCATTCGGAGTTTGACTGAATTCGGTAACCCGGTAGGGGCCCCTAGTCCAATCAGTGCTCTACCTCCAAGACTCTTACCTTGAGGCTAGCCCTAAAGCTATTTCGGAGAGAACCAGCTATCTCCAGGTTCGATTGGCATTTCACCCCTACCCACACCTCATCCCCGCACTTTTCAACGTGCGTGGGTTCGGGCCTCCATTCAGTGTTACCTGAACTTCACCCTGGACATGGGTAGATCACCTGGTTTCGGGTCTACGACCACGTACTCATGCGCCCTATTCAGACTCGCTTTCGCTGCGGCTCCGCATCTTCTGCTTAACCTTGCACGGGATCGTAACTCGCCGGTTCATTCTACAAAAGGCACGCCATCACCCGTTAACGGGCTCTGACTACTTGTAGGCACACGGTTTCAGGATCTCTTTCACTCCCCTTCCGGGGTGCTTTTCACCTTTCCCTCACGGTACTGGTTCACTATCGGTCACTAGGGAGTATTTAGCCTTGGGAGATGGTCCTCCCGGATTCCGACGGAATTTCACGTGTTCCGCCGTACTCAGGATCCACTCTGGAGAGAACGAAGTTTTGACTACAGGGCTGTTACCTTCTATGGCGGGCCTTTCCAGACCTCTTCATCTACCTCGTTCCTTTGTAACTCCGTATAGAGTGTCCTACAACCCCAAGAGGCAAGCCTCTTGGTTTGGGCTAATCCCGTTTCGCTCGCCGCTACTCAGGGAATCGCATTTGCTTTCTCTTCCTCCGGGTACTTAGATGTTTCAGTTCCCCGGGTCTGCCTTCTCATATCCTATGAATTCAGATATGGATACCACTCCATTACGAGTGGTGGGTTTCCCCATTCGGAAATCTCCGGATCAAAGCTTGCTTACAGCTCCCCGAAGCATATCGGTGTTCGTCCCGTCCTTCATCGGCTCCTAGTGCCAAGGCATCCACCGTGCGCCCTTTCTAACTTAACCGTTAAAAAGAATCACTATGTGATATCTTGTGTTACTAATTGAATGTGATGTCTACTGTTATCTAGTTTTCAAAGAACACGTTGGTGGAGCCTAGCGGGATCGAACCGCTGACCTCCTGCGTGCAAAGCAGGCGCTCTCCCAGCTGAGCTAAGGCCCCATTTGTATAAGATGGTGGGCCTGAGTGGACTCGAACCACCGACCTCACGCTTATCAGGCGTGCGCTCTAACCAGCTGAGCTACAGGCCCATCTTAACTTATTCAAGGAACAAAGTTCCTTCAAAACTAAACAAGACAGGGAACGTTCTGTTTATAAGACCCAAGGTCTTATATTCCGTAAATATCCTTAGAAAGGAGGTGATCCAGCCGCACCTTCCGATACGGCTACCTTGTTACGACTTCACCCCAATCATCTGTCCCACCTTCGGCGGCTGGCTCCATAAAGGTTACCTCACCGACTTCGGGTGTTACAAACTCTCGTGGTGTGACGGGCGGTGTGTACAAGGCCCGGGAACGTATTCACCGCGGCATGCTGATCCGCGATTACTAGCGATTCCAGCTTCACGCAGTCGAGTTGCAGACTGCGATCCGAACTGAGAACAGATTTGTGGGATTGGCTTAACCTCGCGGTTTCGCTGCCCTTTGTTCTGTCCATTGTAGCACGTGTGTAGCCCAGGTCATAAGGGGCATGATGATTTGACGTCATCCCCACCTTCCTCCGGTTTGTCACCGGCAGTCACCTTAGAGTGCCCAACTGAATGCTGGCAACTAAGATCAAGGGTTGCGCTCGTTGCGGGACTTAACCCAACATCTCACGACACGAGCTGACGACAACCATGCACCACCTGTCACTCTGCCCCCGAAGGGGACGTCCTATCTCTAGGATTGTCAGAGGATGTCAAGACCTGGTAAGGTTCTTCGCGTTGCTTCGAATTAAACCACATGCTCCACCGCTTGTGCGGGCCCCCGTCAATTCCTTTGAGTTTCAGTCTTGCGACCGTACTCCCCAGGCGGAGTGCTTAATGCGTTAGCTGCAGCACTAAGGGGCGGAAACCCCCTAACACTTAGCACTCATCGTTTACGGCGTGGACTACCAGGGTATCTAATCCTGTTCGCTCCCCACGCTTTCGCTCCTCAGCGTCAGTTACAGACCAGAGAGTCGCCTTCGCCACTGGTGTTCCTCCACATCTCTACGCATTTCACCGCTACACGTGGAATTCCACTCTCCTCTTCTGCACTCAAGTTCCCCAGTTTCCAATGACCCTCCCCGGTTGAGCCGGGGGCTTTCACATCAGACTTAAGGAACCGCCTGCGAGCCCTTTACGCCCAATAATTCCGGACAACGCTTGCCACCTACGTATTACCGCGGCTGCTGGCACGTAGTTAGCCGTGGCTTTCTGGTTAGGTACCGTCAAGGCACCGCCCTATTCGAACGGTACTTGTTCTTCCCTAACAACAGAGCTTTACGATCCGAAAACCTTCATCACTCACGCGGCGTTGCTCCGTCAGACTTTCGTCCATTGCGGAAGATTCCCTACTGCTGCCTCCCGTAGGAGTCTGGGCCGTGTCTCAGTCCCAGTGTGGCCGATCACCCTCTCAGGTCGGCTACGCATCGTTGCCTTGGTGAGCCATTACCTCACCAACTAGCTAATGCGCCGCGGGTCCATCTGTAAGTGGTAGCCGAAGCCACCTTTTATGTTTGAACCATGCGGTTCAAACAAGCATCCGGTATTAGCCCCGGTTTCCCGGAGTTATCCCAGTCTTACAGGCAGGTTACCCACGTGTTACTCACCCGTCCGCCGCTAACATCAGGGAGCAAGCTCCCATCTGTCCGCTCGACTTGCATGTATTAGGCACGCCGCCAGCGTTCGTCCTGAGCCAGGATCAAACTCTCCGATAAAGTAGTTTGACTGACTACGCACATCGCTGTGCGATTTTATAATAAAACTTGAATTAACAGGTACGTTTTGTCTTGTTTAGTTTTCAAAGAACTTTGTGTGCCTCTCTCGAAGCGACTACTTAATAGTAACATTTTTAGTTAACTAGGTCAACACTTTTTTTAAAATGTTTTCATCTAGTAATGTCTATGTCTTTTAAAAGACAACAGAAATGATTATACCATAAATCTTCTCACTGTAAAGAGTTTTTGATATAAAAAAGCGCAGCTGGTATAGCTGCGCTTTTTCTTAACTTTCTTGTGTCTCTTCTTGCTCATTTTCTTCATTATCATCGTTTTTCTCAACTAATGCGACTGTGGCCACATGCTCTTGTTCCGCCATTCTGATGAGACGTACACCTTGAGTTACGCGTCCGGTAGTTGAGATATCATTGATATCCATTCTGATCAGTACACCGCTGGCAGTAATAATCATCAGATCCTCTTCACCTTTGGTAGCTTTCACCGCTACTAAATGGCCGTTGTTCTCCGTGATTTTACATGTTTTCAGTCCTTTTCCGCCTCGGCTCTGAGTTCTGTATTCTTCAGCCGGAGTTCGTTTACCGTAACCTTTCTCGGTCACGATAAGGACATCAGATTCTTCCTCTAATATTTCCATGCCGACGACAATATCGTCGTCAGTAAGGGTGATGCCTTTTACGCCTGCCGCTGTTCTTCCCATTTCCCTAACATCTGTTTCAGAGAAACGAATCAGCAAGCCGTTTTTCGTTCCGATGATGATTTGTTTTGTGCCGTCAGTAAGCCGGACACCCATTAATTCATCATCTTCACGCAGGCTCAGCGCAATTAAGCCGTTGTTACGGATATTAGCAAACTGAGACAGTGAAGTGCGTTTTGAAACCCCATGTTTTGTTGTAAAGAAGAGATAGAGATCTTCTTCGAATGCAGTGACTGGGATTATTGCGTTAATCCATTCACCTTTTTCTACCTCCAACAGATTGATAATCGGGATTCCCTTAGCGGTTCTACCGTATTCAGGAATTTCATACCCTTTTGAACGATACACTTTCCCTTTGTTGGAGAAGAAGAGAATCGTGTCATGTGTTGAAGTAGAAATCAGATGTTCAACGAAATCATCTTCGTTTGTCCCCATTCCCTGAACGCCTTTTCCTCCGCGCTTTTGACTGCGGTAAGTCGAAGCAGGCAGACGTTTGATATATCCGTTATGCGTCAGAGTGACAACGATGTTTTCTCTTTCGATGAGATCTTCATCTTCAATTGTTTCAAGGCCGGCAGTAACAATCTCAGTGCGTCTTTCATCGTTGAAACGCTCTTTAATTTCTGTGAGCTCTTCACGGATGATCTCAAGCACTTTTTCTTCATTGGCCAAGATTTCTTTAAGCTCTGCAATTAATTTAATAAGGGATTGGTATTCTTCTTCAATCTTTTCTCGTTCCAACCCTGTTAAACGCTGGAGCCTCATGTCTAGAATAGCTTGGGCTTGTTTTTCGGTCAGCGAGAATTGTTCAATTAACCCTGTTCTCGCAATTTCAGCCGTTTGAGAGTTGCGGATAAGGGAAATAACTGCATCAAGATGATCGAGGGCAATCCTTAATCCTTCCAAGATATGCGCTCTTGCCTCTGCTTTACGCAATTCATAAGCAGTACGGCGTCTGATAACGACTTTTTGGTGATCTAGATAATGCACCAGGCATTGCTTTAAATTTAATACCTTCGGCTCACCGTCAACAAGCGCCAGCATGTTAATCCCGAAGGAAGTTTGCAGGGCCGTTTGTTTGTAAAGATTGTTTAGGATAACATGCGCATTGGCATCTCGTCTGATTTCAATGACAATCCGCATACCGTTACGGTCAGATTCATCACGCAAATCAGTTATTCCTTCAATTTTCTTATCTCTGACAAGATCAGCAATCTTCTCAATTAGACGCGCTTTATTCACCTGATAAGGGAGTTCTGTTACTAAAATTCTTTCTTTCCCTGACGAAGTTTCTTCAATTTCTGCTTTTGCCCGAATCGTAATAGAACCTCTTCCGGATTCATATGCCTTGCGAATTCCGCTTCTGCCTAAAATTTGTCCGGCAGTCGGGAAATCCGGTCCAGGAATGAATTCCATCAGCTCTTGGATTGTTATGTCCTTGTTCTCGCTTACGGCAAGCACTCCGTCAATAATTTCTCCAAGCTGGTGCGGCGGTATATTTGTAGCCATTCCGACTGCAATACCGGCTGCTCCATTTACAAGCAGGTTTGGGAATCTTGACGGCATGACAACAGGTTCTCTCTCTGAACCATCATAGTTATCTTGATAATCAATCGTGTCTTTTGTGATGTCTCGCAGAATTTCCATGGCGATCTTAGACATTCTGGCTTCGGTGTACCGCATCGCAGCGGCTGAGTCTCCGTCTACAGAACCAAAGTTTCCGTGACCGTCCACCAGCATATAACGGTAGTTGAAATCCTGCGCCATTCTGACCATAGATTCATATACCGCTGAATCACCGTGAGGATGGTATTTCCCGATAACTTCTCCGACGATACGAGCCGATTTTTTATACGGCTTGTCACTCGTCATGCCTAAATCATTCATCGCGTATAAAATCCGTCTGTGAACCGGTTTTAAACCGTCACGCACATCCGGAAGCGCCCGGGATACGATAACGCTCATCGCATAATCCAAAAAGGACGTGCGCATTTCCTGACTGATATTTATTTCACGAACTTTTGGTGTGTTTTGTTCACTCATTAAAAAACCTCCCTGAAGTATCACATGAAATTATGTGGGAGTAGATTGTCCATTATGATCTTCAATACGATTTCACTATTCTCCATTATATCAATAAACTTATACTTATACACATTAAATTACTAGAATATATAGGTTTTACAAGAATTCCTGTGTCCTGTCCCGTTCAGAAAAAAGCCTTATTTCTTATTGGAAATAAGGCTTTTTATTATTAGATATCGAGATTTTTTACGTATCTCGCATTTGCTTCTATGAAATTTCTGCGCGGTTCTACTTTGTCTCCCATCAGCATTTCGAAAGTTTCATCCGCATCCATTGCATCCTCTAGAGTCACCTGCAGAAGCGTTCTTGAGCCCGGGTCCATTGTTGTCTCCCAAAGCTGGGTGGCATTCATTTCACCGAGACCTTTGTAACGCTGCAATCCAGGCTTAGGCGTTTGAGGAAGAGTTTGCAACAGTTCCTCCAGCTGCTTGTCATTGTATGCATATTCAACACGTTTACCCTGCTGGACTTTGTAGAGCGGCGGCTGCGCGATGTACACGTAGCCATTTTCGATAATCTGACGCATATATCTGTAAAAGAACGTCAACAGCAATGTTCTGATGTGCGCGCCGTCAACGTCGGCATCTGTCATAATGACGACTTTGTGATAACGGGCTTTTTCCAAGTTGAAATCTTCCCCGATACCTGTGCCGAGTGCAGTAATCATAGAACGAACTTCGTTGTTAGAAAGAATTTTATCAAGCCTTGCTTTTTCAACGTTTAGGATTTTACCTCTTAGCGGCAAAATGGCTTGGAAATGCCTGTCACGTCCCTGTTTTGCAGATCCTCCGGCAGAGTCACCCTCTACGATATATAACTCGGAGATGCTCGGGTCTTTCGAAGAGCAGTCCGCTAATTTACCGGGAAGGTTTGAAATCTCCAAAGCGCTTTTGCGGCGCGTTAATTCACGCGCTTTTTTCGCAGCCATTCTTGCTCTTGCTGCCATTAAACCTTTGTCAACGATTTTTTTTGCCGCATCTGGATTTTCCAGCATAAATGTTTCCAACGCCGCAGAAAATAACGTATCTGTGATCGTCCGCGCCTCTGAGTTGCCTAGTTTTGTTTTCGTTTGGCCTTCGAACTGCGGATCCGGGTGTTTGATCGAGATAATCGCGGTAAGCCCTTCTCTCACATCATCTCCGCTTAAGTTTGGATCATTTTCTTTTATGAGTCCTTTTTTTCTGGCGTAATCATTGATGACACGAGTCAGCCCCGTTTTAAAACCGGCTTCGTGGGTACCGCCTTCGTACGTGTTGATATTGTTTGTAAATGAGTAAATATTGCTTGTGTAGCTGTCATTGTATTGCAGAGCGACTTCAACCGTAATGCCGTCCTTTTCGCCTTCAATATAAATCGGCTCTTCATGGACAACTTCTTTGGAGCGGTTTAAATACTCTACATAGCTTTTAATTCCGCCTTCGTAATGATACTCATTTTTGCGCTCTTGGCCTTCACGTTTATCTTCAATCGTGATGTTTACGCCTTTTGTCAAAAAGGCTAATTCGCGAACACGGTTAGCAAGCAAATCATATTCATACTCAGTTGTTTCCGTGAAGATTTCAGGATCTGGAACAAAGTGTGTAGTCGTTCCTGTATGATCCGTTTCGCCAATAACCTCAAGATCAGAAACCGGGACACCGCGGTTATAGACTTGGCGATGGATTTTTCCGTCACGGTGAACAGTCACATCAAGCTCTGTTGATAACGCGTTAACGACCGAGGCACCTACACCGTGCAAACCTCCGGACACTTTATATCCGCTTCCGTCAAATTTTCCGCCGGCGTGAAGCACAGTCATAATGACTTCAACCGCAGGACGACCCATTTTCTCATGAATACCGACTGGAATCCCGCGGCCATTATCAATTACCGTAATGCTGTTGTCTTTTTCAATTTGGATATTGATATCTGTACAATAACCGGCCAGGGCTTCGTCAATACTATTGTCGACAATTTCCCATACCAGATGGTGAAGGCCTTTACTGTTGGTTGAACCGATGTACATCCCCGGTCTTTTACGAACAGCTTCCAATCCTTCTAGTACCTGTATCTGATTTTCATCATAACTATTTTGCTGCTGTTCCATAGCCACGTTATTCACCTACACTTTTCTTAAACAATATATTCGTTATAAAAAATCACTAAGAATCTATTTCAACCATAAATTGCGCACGTTTTTTTAATGTGCTGGAAGATAAGGGAGAGTAATATATATTCTGAACCGTGACTACGATAGATTTGGGTGTGCCGTTTACGGAAGGCACCAGCTTGTGTTTCTGTTTTTCCAGAAATTCTTCAACAATTGGCGACATGTTGGCTTTAAAATCAAAAATGCCAATAATATCGCGTGTTGAAACCACAAAATCATCACCTAAATGAATATACAATTGCCCACCTCATTTCTTCACTTCACTAACGTACCGTTTTGCACACGGAACATTCCTGCTTGCCGTAAGGTTTCGTGATCAATGCCATCAACGCTTGTCGTTGTGACAAACGTTTGTACACGGCCCTGGATGGTATGAAGCAAGTGCGATTGGCGATAATCATCCAGCTCACTCAGCACATCATCCAATAGTAAAATGGGATATTCTCCGATTTCTTCATGGATCAGGTCAATCTCAGCCAGCTTAAGGGATAATGCCGTCGTCCGCTGCTGTCCTTGAGACCCATACGTCTGCACATCGCGTCCGTTCACATAGAAAAGAACATCATCCCGATGAGGTCCAGACAGCGTGACGCCGCGCTCGATTTCTTTTTCTCTTAATTTAGAAAACGCTTCTTGATAGCTATCTCCTATTTTCGACAAGTCTTCAGGATCTGATACCTCAAGCGCCGTATGGTACTTCAGCGTCAATTCCTCAAGCCCTCTTGAGATGCCCGAATGGATAGGCTGCGCCCATTTTTCGAGCTGTGCCGTGAACTGCAGACGTTTTACGACGACTTTTGCGGCAACTTCAATAAGCTGATCAGTCAGAACATCAAGCATTGTTCTGTCAGTTTGTTTTCTTGTTTGCAGCTGTTTCAAAAAATGATTTCGCTGGGAAAGAATCTTCTGGTAAAGAGAAAGGTCATACAGGTAGACAGGAGAAACTTGGCCGATTTCCATGTCAAGAAATCTCCGTCTCACTTGAGGGCTTCCCTTTACAAGGTTTAAATCTTCCGGTGCAAACATGATGGTGTTGAGGGCGCCGACATACTGGCTGAGCTTTTGCTGTTCGATATGATTGACCTTGCCCTTTTTACCCTTTTTGGAGATGACGAGCTGCATTGGGATCGCCCCGTTTTGCTTCATCACTCTTCCCTCTATTTTAGCATAGTCTTTGTCCCACCGGATAAGTTCTTTGTCATTTGAAGTCCGATGCGATTTTGCCATGGACAAGACATAGATCGCTTCCATGAGGTTTGTTTTCCCCTGAGCATTTTCTCCAATGATCACATTTACTTTATTTTCAAATTGAAGTTCAGCATGTTCATAGTTGCGGTAAGATGTCAGTTCTAAGTTCTGGATATACAATCAGTGTCACCCGCTTTAATTGACGACTTGAAATGAACCAAATCCTTCAATCTCTACCACATCTCCAACATACAGCTTTCTGCCGCGGCGATTGTCCGGCTCATTGTTCACAAGCACTTCATGCTCGCTCAAAAACCACTTTGCCATGCCGCCTGACTGAATCACATCGGCTAATTTCAGAAATTGCCCGAGTGTAATCATCTCTGTATCAATAGAAATCGGATTTGCCATTATATCGACCTCTTTCAAATATCACTAATATCTAATTGTACTAAAAAAAAACGAATTAGGGAAAGGGAAAACTTGACGGAGCAGATTACGAATAGAAAAGCTGCCGAGCAGGTCGGCAGCCGTATATCGGATTAATAGGTTCTGACAGGGAGGATAAGCTGTACGATTGTTTCATCATTCGGCGTGCGAATTAAGAAAGGTCTCATAGCTCCTGTAAAGCTTACACGTATCTCTGCTCCTTCAAGCACCTTTAATGCATCCAGCATATATTTTGGACTAAATGAGATATTTAATTCCTCACCCTCGATTTGATCTGCAAGAACCGCTTCCACCACTTTTCCGATTTCAGGTGAATTAGAAGAAATCTCAATTGATTCAGCAGGTTTTGCAGAAAGCTTCACCACGTTATTGCGTCCTTCTCTGGCTAATAAAGATGCACGATCAATCGCCTGAAGGAATTCTTTTGTGTTAACAATGATTTCTGTCTTGCTCTCTTGCGGAATAAGGCTGGTTGTATCCGGATAATTTCCATCCAGCAGGCGTGAGAAGAACAAGACGTTTTTTGCTTTAAACAGAACCTGGGTTTCTGTAATGACGATATCTACAAGTTCTTGGTTGTCATCCAAAATCTTGCTGAGTTCAGTTAAGCTCTTGCCCGGAATCACGACGTTATAGGATCTGTCTTCTGAAATATCAAGTTTCGCTTTTCTTAAAGCTAAACGGTGGCTATCCGTTGCAGTGCATAATAATTCACTTTTCTCCACTTTCCAGTTTACACCTGTCAAGATAGGGCGTGTTTCTGAGGTGGACACTGCAAACACTGTTTGTCTAATTAGATTTTTTAATAAATCCGTAGGAATTTGAATCGCATGATGCTCTTCAATCTGCGGCAAGTGCGGATACTCATCAGCATCAAGCCCATTTAGGTTAAATTCAGCTTTTCCAGAGCGGATAATCGTCAGATATTGATTTTGCACTTCGATTTCTACAGTTGCCATTGGGAGTTTTTTTACAATCTCACTAAAGAAGCGGGCTTGTAATACAATGCTGCCTGGCTGTTCAATCGTAACGATTTCTTTATCTCCTTCTTCTTTTGGAATAAAAGACTCGATGGAAATATCTGAATCACTTCCAGTAAAAGATACCCCTTCATCTGAGGCAACGATCTTAATTCCGGTCAAAATCGGAATTGTAGTTCTGGATGAAACTGCTTTTAATACATCTTGGACACTTTCAACAAGACGATCTTTTTGAATCGTAAATTTCATTTTTATCCTCCTAACGGATAATGTTTAATATATATATTTTTTTAAAAAAAGTAGTAGAAGTAATAGTAGGGCTTGTGGATTTGTGGATAAGTTGTGAAAAAGACAGGAAACACAGCCTATCCACATGTGGACAGACTGTGCATGACTTTAGAAAAGTTATTCACACTTCTCCCGATTTATCCCCGGCCCTATTATTTAAGCTGTTCCTTAATTTCTTTTACATGCTGCTGAAGCTGTTCATCATCTGCCAGCAGTTTTGAAATTTTTTCATGCGCATGAATAACGGTTGTATGGTCACGTCCTCCGAATTCCTCTCCGATTTTAGGGAGAGAGGAGTCAGTCATTTCTCTCGATAAGTACATAGCGATTTGACGCGGGAATGCTACCGATTTTGTCCGTTTTTTTGCTTTGAAATCCTCAAGCTTAATATTGAATTGCTGGCCTACTACTCTCTGAATTTCTTTTATTGTAATCACTTTCGGTTTTGAGGAAGGAATAATATCTTTTAATGCCTCAGCGGCCAGATCGGCATTAATATCTTTATTAATTAAAGATGAATAAGCAACGACCCTGATTAACGCCCCTTC